>JBAXLV010000490.1:0-2452 GCA_037134635.1 Alcaligenaceae bacterium | reverse complement strand
TGCAGCCTTTCACATAACTCAAGCAACGGCAACCTGCGTTGTTCAAAGTCAGGCAAATCAACAAACTTATAAAAAGCGACAGTCAAAAAACGATTCGTGGACATCTGTTCGATTTAGTAATGAAGCAAGTCAGGCAGCGACTGATGGCCTTAATTACCGGTTAAGCGCTTGGCAAACGACGCTGCATAGGCCGGCGAACGAAATAACAAAACCGGATCAGCCGTCGGCGCAATGCCATCCCCCATCACCAGCGGATCAAAATTGATTTTTTCGCAATCAGCGCCTTTTTGCGGCGTAGCCGACGTTAGCGTCAACACGCCCGCCTGTATCTTTTTACGCTCTGCCGGCCAATAGACCGTCGGGTTATTTTGCTCATCACCCGCCTCTCCAATCGTCAGCACCATGTTCCAGCGAACAGGGCCTTTTTTAGTTTTACCGATGAAATCGTCATCTAAAAACCGTGCCGGCATCGCGCCTAGCTCAGCGTCGGTCAAGCGTTTGATACCGTCTTCGGCAACAAATTGCCAACGCACGAGGGTCGTTTTATTGGATGCATCGATAAACTTAAACGTGTGCACACTAAAAAAATCGCTATTGGCATAACTGACTGGCGGATTATTTTTAGCCATAAATTCACCCAACGGCTTTGCGTCAGGATGGGTCTCTCTAAACTGCTTTTGCTTTTCCGGATCAGGTTTACCGGTTGCTGGATCTGCCATGTTTGACAGAAGGGCTGCGTAAAACGTTTCAGGGGTTGCCGCCCCAAATATCGGGACATTCAACATGGTGAAGTGATGAATGCCATTACCGGGCAACTTGAATTGCAGCGCGAGGCCACGGGTGCTTTTGCTAGCATCGGGAGCCTTGGGATTACCGCCCGCCAACGAAAATCGTCCGGTCACGGGGATTGCCTCACCCGAGAATAAGGCAGAGCGCGAATATGCTTGCACGTCTTTGGCGCCAACAAAGGTGCCACTGACACACAGACCAAGAATGTGATTACGTCGCTCACCGGGGTGCACGCCACCCAGTTTTTCAAACGCGCTCAAGACTTGATCCGCCGTTGGAGCTTGTTGCGCCGTTGCAGTGAAGGCGCAAAATACAGAGGCAATCGCCACTGAAATGGTTTTTAAGTTCATCGGGTTTTGCCTCAGAGTCTATGTTCAAGGATTAGATTCACTACATTGGCCTATCTTAGATCTCTTTTGCTTGCAAAACCATTGGGTTTGACGTTCCAATCCAAGATTTTTACCGTTAATATTGCTGCATAAGAACGGGTAAAGCCCGAATTTGCCGACAGAGACAACGATCATGCAAATTAGACCGATTGGCGCCGACTTTGTCGCCGAAATTACAGATATCGATCTGCGCCGACCTCTGAGCGCAGAACAAGTTCAAACGATTGACCGTACGATGGATCGGTATGCGGTCGTGGTGTTTCCAAAACAAGAACTCGACGACGACCAAGAGGTCGCATTTGCCCGCAGCCTAGGGCCTCTTGAAGAAACCCGTGCGGTGGTTGATGTACACAAGCAACGACTCGCATATGACCAGATGAATGACATTTCAAATCTGGATGTTGATGGCTCAATTCTGGCTGCAGATGATCGGCGTCGCATGTTTAACTTAGGCAATGCGCTTTGGCACTCGGATAGCAGCTTTAAGGCAACGCCGGCTAAGTATTCAATGTTACATGCGCGCGTGATTCCGCCTGAAGGCGGCAATACTGAATTTGCCGATATGCGGGCCGCCTGGGATCGACTGCCTGAAAAAACGAAAGCATTCATCACGCCCTTAGTTTGCGAGCATTCTTTAATTTATTCGCGTGCGCAGCTTGGCTTTGATGCCTTCAACGAACAAGAAACTCTCAACTACGCCCCAGTGCCGCAACGTTTGGTGCGCAAACACCCAGGCTCGGGGCGTAAATCAGTTTATCTGGCTTCTCATATTGGTGTTGTACAAGGCATGCCTCGACCAGAAGGCATGGTCTTAATTCGAGACTTAATTGAAGAGGCCACGCGACGCGAGTTTGTCTACAGCCATGTTTGGAGCCAGTTCGATCTAGTCATGTGGGATAACCGCTGCACGATGCATCGCGCACGTCCCTACGATGACAAAATCTATAAACGCGACATGCGCCGTATGACCTTAACGGATAGTGCCCCCACACTCGAGCAACCGGTATAACTATTTTTTAGTGCAGCAGTCAATAATAAAACTCAAACCCTCCGGAGACCTCAATGAAATTCATCCTGAATATTTCTGCAGTCATCATCGCCTGTGCGCTCAATGCGTTACCCCTAACGGCCCAGGCTCAGACAACAACCAAAGACTTTGTCACAATCAAACGCGAGCAAATTGTCTGGAAAGATGGTGACCTCGGCGTGAAATCCACTGTTTTGTTCGGCGACCCAACAAAACCTGGTCTTTATATCGTGCGCAATATATTTCC
>JBAXLV010000489.1:0-2458 GCA_037134635.1 Alcaligenaceae bacterium | reverse complement strand
GGCAAACTTAAACCACTTACCTTCGTCATCGAGCAGATTTAGGGGCGGCGTCACCGGATCGGGGATCGGGCGCGGCATGGGGGCCAAAGAAACCCCACAGTTACCACCGATGATGGTCGTGACGCCCTGGCTAAGCTTGGGAGTCATTTCTGGATTTGAGAGCATCAAGCGGTCATCATGAGTGTGCGCATCGATAAAACCGGGCGCGGCCACCTGCCCCTTTAGATCAATTTCAGTTTTGCCCGAAGATGCAGAAAGATCGCAGATTTTAATGATTCGATCACCGTTGATACCGATATCTGCGGTGTAGCGAATGGCCTCGGTACCATCCACAATCGTGGCATTGCGGATCAAAAGATCAAAAGAATTCTGCATAAAAGGCCCTTTTAGTGACTTTGCGCTGAACAGTCAGGCCGAATCCCTTTGATTTATAAGGGCATTTGAACTGATCGCCAACATGAATCTAAAACTATATACTGATTCCAAGCCATCACGGGGTTCGCCTGCGGCAACCGCCCTCGCACCCCTCAAACTTTCACGTAGCGCCTTGCCGCGCAACAAGGTTTTTATGCAAGTCTTTTCTGACACTGCTGCGATCGACGTATCGGACATCACCCCTTATCTTGGCAAGCTGATTCGCTTCAGACGCGATTTGCACGCGCACCCTGAGTTACGCTTTGAAGAAGTGCGCACCTCAGACCAAGTGGCTGCTTACTTGCAAGAACTTGGCTTAACCGTGCATCGTGGCATGGGTAAAACAGGGGTGGTTGGCACCTTGCGTGGAACAGGTGCTCAGTCAGGTGACCCCGCACGCGTGCTGGCCTTGCGCGCAGACATGGACGCCTTACCTGTCACTGAGCTGAATCAGTTTGAGCATGTCAGCACGAATGTTGGACGCATGCACGCTTGCGGTCACGATGGACATACCTCGATGCTACTGGGCGGTGCCACGCTTCTGGCAGCGAACCCCAACTTTAACGGTACCGTTCACTTTATTTTTCAGCCGGGCGAAGAAGGCGGCGCGGGTGCGCGTGCAATGATTGAAGACGGCTTGTTTGATAAATTTCCGGCGAAAGCTGTGTTCGCCCTGCATAATTGGCCCGTGCTGCCTGCCGGGCAAATGGGGGTTCGCGTTGGCCCCATGATGGCCGCAGCCAACCGTTTTGAAATTCGCATCCGCGGCAAAGGCGGCCATGCCGCGCAACCGCATCACAGCATTGACCCGATCCCCGTGGCCTGCACCGTTGCGGGTCAATTACAAACCCTTGTGTCGCGCGGCACCGATCCATTAGATAGCGCCGTAGTCACCGTGGGCAAAATTGAATCCGGTACCGTCGAAAATATTATTCCGAACGAAGCCGTCATTTCTGGCACCACGCGCGCCCTCACTCAAGAAACGTTAAACCGATTAACCGACGGCCTTGAACGTATCAGCAAACATATCGCTGCAGCCCACGGCGCTACGGCCACATACATCCACAAACCGGGCTATCCAAGTACCGACAACCATCCCAAAGAAGCGCAGTTCATGGCGAAGATGATGGCAGCGACCGTCGGTACCGAAAATACCTTCGATAATATTCTCCCAGCGATGACCGCAGAAGACTTTAGCTTTATGTTGCTCAAAGTACCTGGCGCCTACGGTTTTATTGGCAACGGCAAGGGTGGCAAACCTGGCATTGGGTTGCACAATGCGGCATACGATTTTAACGACGATATTCTGGGCGTAGGCGCCCAGTTTTGGGATCGCCTGGCGCGTGAGTGGTTCAATACACAGGTCGTTTAATGCGCACGCTCAACACTGCATTAGTCGGCGGGGCTATTCTGGCCTCAATTGCGCTGTGCGCGCAGGCTCAAACACCTGTTGCATCGGCGTGGCCCACCAAAGCCATCAAAATTATTGTGACCTACCCTACCGCCGGGGTCAGCGATAACGCCACACGCGTACTCGCCGAACGCTTAACTAAATCTTTAGGGCAACCGGTATTGGTTGAAAATAGAGCGGGAGCAGGCGGCACAGTTGGCGCGGATGTGGTCGCCAAAGCGACGCCTGACGGCTACACCATTGGCTTTGCGGGCATCAGCGCTTTCTCGATTGGCCCACATGTCATGAAGGTCAATTACGACAGCTTGAAAGATTTTGCGCCCGTCGCGGCGGCGATGTATTCACCTGTCTATCTATTGGCCACGTCAAAATTTACAGGCAACAGCTTTGAAGATGTGATCGCGTTAAGCAAAGCCAAACCCGGTTCAATCACAGTCGCAACCTCGGGCTACGGCACGGTGGGCCACATCATGATTGAACAGCTGCGAAAAAAATCAGGGGCGGATATTACGAACGTACCTTACAAAGGTGGCGGTCAAATTGCCACGGATGCGTTAGGCGGTCAGTTTGATTTAATGCTTGCCAACCCCTATGCCAATCTCAACAACTTAATCGCAGAGGGCAAGTTCAGAG
>JBAXLV010000488.1:0-2482 GCA_037134635.1 Alcaligenaceae bacterium | reverse complement strand
ATCGCGTCCTGCCAGCTCGCTCTGCCGCAAGCAAAGGCGTCCTGGGTTGCTTTTGAAATACGTAGCGGTGCGGCAATCATTGTTAACGTACGCAGTTTTTCTGGATGCTTTACCGACAAAACTGCGCCGAGCATGCCTCCGAGAGACTCACCACAATAATGAACCGGACGATCGTCAACATGTTCGATCAAATCGACAAGATCCGACACGAAGTGGTCTGCCGTCATCCCAGTCGCTAAATCAAAATCAATCGGGGACTGTCCTAAACCTCTGATATCAGGCCGTACGATTCGGAAGTAGCGCGAAAGGTACGGAATCCAGGGATACCAAAGTTCAGCCGAGCGACCAAAGCCATGCTGCAAAATCATCGTCGGTGCTTTTTTCCACGGATCAGTAAAGTCATCAATCTCATAATGCAAGGTTGGTTTGTTGGCGCGTTTTAAGAAAGGCATATGAAGTTCTCCAATATTTGAATGGTCAAGGTGCATTTATTCAGATTTGATCTGAGCCTCTCGAGCGATGACAGTCCATTTTTTGATTTCAGCGGCCACATATTCTTGCAGCTCATCTGGCGAGGTCGATTGCGCCTCAAGCCCCAAGGCCGCAATCTTCTCTTTAACCTGAGGATCCTCAACAATTCGACGAACGGCCCCGTTAATCGTATCTAAAATTGCGCTCGGGATATTGGCGGGGCCAAACATCGCATACCAGGACATGACCACCACATCAGGGTATCCAGACTCAGTGAGAGTAGGCACCTCAGGCATCGAGGCCCATCGCTGTGCGCTCGCGACCGCAACAGCCCTCACTTTGCCGGCTTGCACCAATGGTAGCGAAGATAAAACGTTGTTAAACATCAACTCGACCTCGCCAGACAAGATCGCTTTCGTGGCAGGCGCAGCCCCAGCGTAAGGAATGTGCGTAACTTGTGTTTCAGTTGATTTTTTAAATAACTCAGCAGCGAACTGATTAGCAGTACCGATGCCGGCCGAGGCATAACTAAATTTATTAGGTTGATCTTTCAACTTACGCACCAGGGCAGCAACAGAATCACCAGAAAAGTTGGGGACTGTTAATAAAACCATGGGGCCCGTGGCAATCATACTAACACCGTGAATATCTTTTAACGGATCAAAAGGCAGATTGGTACGAATGGCTGGATCCATCGCGAATGAACTCGCATTCATCAAGAACGTATAGCCATCAGGCGCCGCACGCGCAACCAACGCGGCGCCGATTGAGCCTCCAGCTCCGGGGCGATTTTCAATGATGACGGTTTGCTTTAAGTTTCGACCAAGCTGCTCGCTGAGTATCCTCGCAAGCGTATCTACAGGTCCGCCAGGCGGAAAAGGCACAATAATTTTGATGGCACGGTCAGGGTACGCTTGAGCAAATACACTCGTCTGTCCCAAGACAAGCAATAGACACAGACAGCACCAACGAAAAAAACAATTCATACCGGTCTCCTGTACCGTTGCTCTGACATGCGGTGATCTGGATCCGCAATACACGATCAACCAACACACTACCAAACAACGCGCTGCTTATATAAATTTTTATATTCTTCTTGTAGCAGCGGAACGCCCTGCGATCAAGCTATATTACAGTTCTCTACAAATGACCTTCGGGTCGAAAGACGATGCGCCGAGTGCAGCTACAATTGAATGTATAGCTTTCGACGGCTTTGGGCCTGCATTGTTTTCAGCCCGGCCTCAAGAACGCGCCCCTTATCAAATGTTTGGAGAGCACACGTCTCATGAAATCTTACTGGATCAACAAGACCCCGAACGGTACCGAGTTTGAGCTGCGCGAGCTGCCGATACCCACCCCCGGCCCTGAACAGGTGCTGGTACGGGTGCGTGCAACCAGTATTAATCGCGGCGACATCATGGGCGCCATTAAGCTGCACAGCGCCAAGGGCGGCCGTCCCGCCGGCGTCGATGGCGCTGGCGAGGTAGAAGCAATCGGTGCCAATGTTCGCGGGGTGGCGGTCGGCGACCGCGTCATGTTTCGCGCTAAGGGTTGTTTTTCTGAATACGTAGTTGTCGAATCGACATTACTGACACCCGTTCCGGCTTGTCTGAACTGGGAACAGGCCGCTGTCATTCCCATCGCCTATATCACCGCCTACGAGGCGCTATTGCAATTCGGTGGTCTGCAAAGCGGCGACTGGGTGTTGATTGCCGGGGCATCTTCTGGCGTCGGTGTTGCTGCGATACAGATCGCAAAGATATGCGGAGCCAAGACCATCGGTACTTCCGGATCCGCAGAAAAGCTTGCGCGCTTGAAGGCACTCGGTCTTGACGCCGGCATACAAACACGTGGCGAAAACTTTACAGACGAAGCGCTGCAGATTACAGGCGGCGCCGGTGTCAAACTTGCTGTGAATCTGGTGGGCGGAAGCGCCTTTGCAGGGTGTCTCGGAGCCCTCACTGATTTCGGCCGTCTGGCAGTTGTCGGCTACGTCGACGGGCAAATGCTG
>JBAXLV010000487.1:0-2485 GCA_037134635.1 Alcaligenaceae bacterium | reverse complement strand
CTGGAAGCGAAGGCGATCCAGTCAGCCCTCAGTGCCGCCGAACAACTGCTGACGGAACTGGTTCGCGAACTGAAGGCCTCGCCCGCCCTGATCGAGGTGACGGCTGCAGCCAGCAGGCAGGACTTTACGGAAGACGAAAAAAATGCGGCGCGCAAGGTAGCCAGGCAAATCAAGCTTTGTTTGCAGCAAGACGATGCCAGCGCCAGTGAGTTATGGGACGCCCACGCTGTGGCTCTTAGGGCACTCTACCCAAACGCAAGGGCCATCGAAACCGCCATTAGCGATTTCGAGTTTGAGACTGCCCTGGCACTGATGGATCAATAGCCTGGTTTCAGGTGGCTCGGTGCTGACAATGGTTACTCAACAAAAACCACTCTGTTCCTGCCCAAGTCCTTAGCCCGATACACCCCTTGATCAGCGCGCGCGATCAGGGCCGCGAGCAACTCTTCATTTCTGCCAGCGCTTGGTGGCGCATCCTCCGTCTGAGCCAGAACCGATACGCCACAAGAGATGGTCAGCCGGATGGTCTGCTTTGCGCTGACTGGAATAGATTGCGCTGCCACTATTCTGCGAATTCGCTCAGCCGTCGCGATGGCCTTGAGCTCACCCGCACCCGGCAGCAGTGCGACAAATTCTTCACCCCCATACCGGGCAAGCACCTCGCTTGCGCGCAATTGAACTTGAATGACTTTTGCCACATAGCGCAAAACCTCATCTCCGACTTGATGCCCGTAGCTGTCATTCATCGACTTGAACTTATCTATGTCAAAGAAGAGGCAGGCAAGTGGGAGTTTGCTTCGCAAGGCGTAGGCAACTTCTTCTTTGCTACGGGCCTCGAAGTAGCGGCGATTCTTGACGCCCGTGAGTGTGTCGGTCAGCCCTGCTGCCTTTAGTCTTTCTCCGGATAGGGCACTTTGCAGGCACAAAGCAGCGATTGCTGAGAGTCGCTCCAAGAAATCGGTTGCTGATCCGGCAGCGAAGCGTTCGATATCTGCGCTGGCGAGATTGATACTGCCAAGGACCTGCCCCCGGTGCAGCAAAGGCAAGACCGCGATGGAGGCAAAGGTTTGCCCGTAATCCCCAAACAATTCGATTGCAGTCGACTTGGTTCGACCAAGGTAGGGGATCAATTCGGTGCCAAGAATCTTGGACAGCGCAGCGTCGGAGTTCAGCGTTACCAAATGGCTCTCCAGCCCATGCCGATCTTCGCTCGCAAGGTCAAGCAGCTTAATAACTTCATGCCCCGGGTCGACCAACGCAACGGTCACCCAATCAATCAAGAAGTCATTCCTGTAATCGTGCGCCAAGCAAGACAGCAATTCCCCAAGGGAACTCGCGCCAATCAACTTGCGCTCGAGCGCATCGAATTTCTTCTGCTTGGCTTCGTTCTGTCGCACCAGGAGTTCCATCTCCCGAATCTTTGCTCGAAGGGAATCGATCGTCTCCGCTGCATCCATAGGTTTTTTTCTTCCTTTGTGTTGGATGTTTATTGTTGGTACGGATTGTGCAATCCATCTTGGGACGCAACGCCGAATCCGTCCCATTTTTTTGCGTTTCCCGAATTGGACTGTCGCTATTCCTTTAACCAGCCAAACTACTAGGACTCCGCAAATATGTGTCGAGAACTCAACCCGCATAAATCAATGGCTTAATCCATCCGACCAGATCAGCTTTGAACTGCATAGTGCCGAGCGACTAAGGCATGAAATGAAAGTTGCCGCCAGTGCTGGCAACTTTGTGTCGAAACCGCTGGGGGAAGGGCCCCTGTGATCCACCTAACTTTGAGGCAATCCTGCAGTATGGCATTCAAAAGTCAATCCTTTTCCGGATGTCAAACTTCTTCATCCTGTGGACTACGAGCCGTCTTTCATTAACCGAGGCACATTTCGGCGATGCAAACGAATTGCTCAAATCAGCATCAAATGCCCGCAGAGCCAAGTCATATGATCAGTGACCGACCGCAATCCGGAGACTTCAAGTTGGCGCTATTTATTGCCTCTGTGGGCTATTCTTCCCCTGCCGGTGTGGCATCGCGTATCTGGCACAGCAAGTCCTCGGCTTCCGTCTCTGATCCGGCAAACATCACCTTGATTTTTTCTGTGGCCCGTGCGACCAGCGCACTACGCAAATGCTTGGCCTCTGCGGAGGCCGCTGCAAAATTGCTGTGTTCAGTCAACTTTTCCAGTTGCGCAAAAGGTTTGACCTGGTAGATAAAGTACGGCATCACAACTCCCTGCGTTAATCGATATAGCGCTTACTGGCGCGGCGTCGACCTGGCACCGCCTTTTGAATAATCACGCCACGCACGGCGGCCAGATCGTCCAAAGCGATAGTGCCAAAGGCCGCATTCAGTGCACGCAAACGCCAGCCCGACCCCGTGCGCAATAGTTGACGAAAGATCCACTCGTCCTGATATACGGCCAGCACATAGCTGCCATCGCGCAGCAAGCCATCGGGCTCAATCAGCACGATGTCGCCTTCCATA
>JBAXLV010000486.1:0-2495 GCA_037134635.1 Alcaligenaceae bacterium | reverse complement strand
GAGCGACAAGGCGCACATCTTTTTGGCCAACAGAAGCAACGAACCGCCACTTACGGACGTAACCCTGCACAAGAACTGGCTGACGAACGAATTGTTGCTGAAAAACTTCTAACTGGGCGCGCGCACCAAGAAGTTCATGGCTGAAAGCGAACACGTCATCAAAATACGAATCTGACGGGCCGAGTCGAATCAAGTTCTGATTACCGCGCTGAAATGGAACTTCAAATCGTTGCCTCACTTCGTAAGCTTCTACAGGTTTATTTTGTGTCAATTTGCAAACAAACAAAGACTTCATTCGTCTTGTCAACGAGTGAATTCGCCGTTGCGCTAAGCGACTCCACGAACCAATTAAAAATTTTTGGAATTTAACCGGATGCTGCAGTGCTGAAGGAATCATACGCCCGCGCTTAAACCAACAGACGCAAGTCGAACAAGCGTCGTCAACGCTGACTTTCTTAATCGCGAAATTGTATCCCTTCGCGCTCGAGGTGAAAAGGCAAAAACCAATAAAATGCAGCAGAAGATAAATCAAAACTTTTGCTTCAAATCACTACGACCTCACCTCAATAGGTGTACCGTTTCGGCTAAAATCGCTATGATTCCTCCCCGTTGGCCGTCTCAAACTTCCCCATCTTTGGCCGGTCAACCGTAAGGCTCCGGCCAGTACCGTCTAGATTATTCCGATCCGATCTGGCAGGGAGAGATTTTCAAACTGCCCCGTCCTGGCCACCGGCATTTCACGTCATCGTGACCGCTGATTTCACGAGAGCGTGACCACCTTGGATATTTCCAGACCAAACTGGACGCGCAGTCCACGGCAAACTGGACACGGATTCCAGACCAAACTGATCAGGCGGTGCCGTCGGTTGGATTTTCAATTTCCCCCACCCTGGCCACCAGCTTTTAGCCCGTCTTCTAAATTCGGGCATTCCGGCATCGTGACCGACGATCCCGGTCTATCGTGACCGATTTGAGCGACCTGAGCGAGCGCTCAGAGTTTGACGTTCCAGGGCAACAATTCGGCGATGCGGTTCACCGGATGATCGGGGATCACGGTGAGGACGTGGCGCAGGTACGCCTCGGGATTAATGCCGTTAAGTTTGCAGGTGCCGAGCAAGCTGTACATGGTGGCCGCACGTTCACCCCCGGCATCCGAACCCAGGGATAAAAAGTTCTTGCGTCCCAAGGCTACGCATCTCAGCGCCCGTTCGGTAGCATTGTTGTCCGTTTCGATGCGACCGTCCTCCAGGAAACGGGTTAACGCAACCCAGTGGTTCATCGCATAGCCGATGGCATCGGCCGTCACCGACTTGCGCGAGATGGTCGTCAACTGATCCTTCAGCCACTGGTGCAGCGCGGTCACGATTGGCGCCGACTGCTCCTGTCGTACCGTCCGTCGATGATCGGGCGGGCTACCCTGGATGGCGGATTCAATTCGATAGAGTTCCGCGATCTGCGCGAGCACGTGCGTGGTAATCGGCGTGGGCCTGACGACGTGAATGTCGTGGAACTTGCGTCTCAGGTGCGCCCAGCATCCAGCTTCAATCACCCGCCCGGATTGGTAGATCAAATCGTAGCCCGCGAATGCGTCCGCCTGCAGGACACCTTCGAAGTCCTCGAGGTGGGTTTGCGGGTGGATACCCCGGCGATCCGGCGAATAACGGAACCAAACCGCAGGGGCCTCAGTGCTGCCAGCGGGACGGTCGTCCCGTGCATAGACCCACAGTCTGCCTTGCTTGGTCTTGCCATTGCCTGGCGCAAGCACGCTAATCGGGGTGTCATCGGCGTGGAGCTTCTGCGCGGCGAACACGTATTGGCGCAAGGCCGCCATCAGGGAGGTCAGCAACACATGCACGCCGCCGATCCAGTCGCCAACCGTGCTCTCGCTTAAATCGACCCCGTTACGGCTGCGAATCTGACATTGGCGATAGATGGGCTGATGATCAAGATACTTCGAGACGGCGACGTTCGCGAGCAAGCCCGGGCCGGCAATGCTGCGCTCCAGCGGACGGCTCGGTGCCGGGGCCTGAACCATGCGCTCGCAGCACTTGCAGGCAAAGCGTGGGCGCACGTGGCGCACCACCCGATAGTGCTCGGGAACGAACTCCAGCACTTCACTCACATCCTCGCCCAGGCGCTGCCACTCGCCGCCGCAATCCGGGCAGGCCGCGTCCTTGGGCAAGTGTTCCTGGGTATCGCGAGGAAGATTATCGGGGAAGGTCCGCTGCTCGCGCTCCTTCTTCTTGCCTGGGGTCTTGCGCTCGCTCTTGCTCGCTTGCTCACCCTGGCCGATATGCAGTTCTTCAAGCTCGAGCTCAAGCTGGTCGATCTGGCGCAGGAGCTTCTCGGACTTCTGGCCGAAGATCATGCGCTTGAGCTTCTCGAGGAGCAGCGACAGGCGCTTGATCTCTTCGGCGTCGTCGAGCTTGCTTTGCTTGAGGCTCTCGCGCTCAGACTTCAGATCGTCAAGCTCAACTTTTATCTCGTCGCGCTCG
>JBAXLV010000485.1:0-2499 GCA_037134635.1 Alcaligenaceae bacterium | reverse complement strand
AGCTGGCTTTGAGGCGGTAGATGTTCACATGACTGATCTGCAAGCAGGTGCGGCAGATCTGGCGAGTTTTCAAGGTTTGGTGGCAGTGGGCGGCTTTAGTTACGGTGACACGCTCGGTGCCGGTGAGGGCTGGGCGCGCAGTATCTTATTTAATACGCAGCTGTCGGATCAGTTCGCGCAGTATTTTGCACGCAGCGATACGTTCGCTTTAGGAGTGTGTAATGGTTGCCAAATGATGGCAGCTCTGGCTTCGATGATTCCGGGGGCTGAAAATTGGCCGCGTTTCACGCGTAATCAATCCGAAAAATACGAAGCACGTTTTTCGATGGTTGAAGTGCTCGACTCGCCATCCTTATTCTTCAAAGGCATGGCGGGCACCAGAATTCCGGTGGCTGTGGCCCATGGCGAAGGGTTTGCAAACTTCAGTCGGCAAGGTAACGCTCAAGCGGTGCTTAGGGCCATGCGTTTTATCGATCATCGTGGTCAAGCAACTGAAATGTATCCGTTTAATCCGAATGGCAGTCCGGCAGGCTTGACGTCAGTGACCACTTCCGACGGACGCTTCACAGTGTTGATGCCGCATCCAGAGCGCGTGACGCGCAATGTGATGATGTCTTGGTCACCACAAAAGTGGGGTCCGAAGGACAGCCTCGGGCCTTACACACCTTGGATGCGCATCTTTCAAAATGCGCGTGTCTCAGTCGGCTAGCGTTCAGCCTGCCAAGCAGGCAATTTATTTTTTTGTATGACTCAGGATGAGGCAAGTAGTGGTGGCGTGCGCATAGAGCTTGCCATCCGGGCCAATGATTCTGCCTTCAGCGGTCGCGACTTGCCGACCGACCTGAATAATCTTGCCGATGGCTCGTACGCGTCCGCCGGGAGTGGGCACAATCGCCCGGGTCATTTTGACGTTTAAATCGAGTGTGGTGTAGCCCGTCGCAGCAGGCAACATCGTGTGAATGGCATTACCCACGGCGCCGTCCAAGATACTGGCAAACCAACCGCCGTGTACCGAGCCTTGCACATTCATGACGCTTTCGGTGGGGTTGCCCTGAAGTGTGGCTTCGCCTGGGGCCAGTCCCACGATCATATAGCCGCAGGTTGCGGCCATCGGGCCGTTGGGTAACTCTCCGTGCATGACGGCTTGCATGACCTCCATGCCTGTCATATTTGCCGTTTTGCTCTTGTCTAACAGGCCAATCAGTCGCCCTTTGGGCATGCTCGCAAGCAATTTTTGTTCGTCTTCAATCCATTGGGCAAGCGTGGTTTCGGTCGTCATGGCTCTAATTTTCAGGAGGTTTTTATCGGTTTAAGCCGAATTTCTGGCAATTTTTGCTGAAATTGGGATAGCAGGTGGCTTTTTAGCACTAGTTGCCTCTCAAATGAAGTCGTTTGTCCATCGTATAATCACGCTTTGCGCCCGGAGCTTTTTATGCGTCTTATCCAAACTGCGCTCACCTTCGACGACGTACTGCTTGTGCCAGCGTTTTCTCAGGTGTTGCCGCGCGACACCTCGCTGGTCACTCGTCTTACCAGAAACATTTCTCTCAATATCCCCTTGGTGTCTGCAGCAATGGATACCGTCACAGAATCTCGTTTAGCCATTGCAATGGCCCAAGAGGGCGGGATTGGAATTATTCACAAAAACTTGACCGCAGACGAACAAGCAAAAGAGGTTTCTCGAGTCAAGCGTCACGAATTCGGGATCGTGACCGATCCGATTACAGTGACTGCCAATATGAAAGTACGAGATGCCATCGCTTTGCAGCGTCAACACGGTATTTCTGGTTTGCCTGTGGTTCAGGGCCGCAAGGTAGTGGGCATTGTCACCAACCGCGATTTGCGTTTTGAAGATCGTCTGGATGCGCCGCTGAGCAGCGTGATGACACCACAAGAGCGTCTGGTCACCATGAAAGAAGGTGCAACGCTTGCTGAGGCCCAAACTTTGATGCACAAGCACCGTCTTGAGCGTGTCTTGATTGTCAATGATGCGTTTGAGTTACGCGGCTTGGCCACCGTTAAAGATATCGTTAAAAATACTGAACACCCTGCAGCCTGCAAAGATAGCCACGGTCAGTTGTTGGTCGGTGCTGCGGTGGGTGTCGGTGACGGCACTGAAGAACGTGTTGAAAAACTCGTGGCGGCTGGCGTTGATGTTCTGGTGGTCGATACCGCGCACGGGCATTCAAGTGGCGTCATTGAGCGCGTGCGCTGGGTGAAAGCAAATTTTCCAAAAGTTGAGGTGATTGGCGGAAATATCGCCACTGCAGATGCAGCCCGTGCCTTGCACGAAGCGGGTGCTGATGCAGTTAAGGTGGGGATTGGCCCAGGGTCGATCTGTACAACGCGCGTCGTCGCCGGTGTGGGTGTTCCACAAATTACTGCAATCTCTGATGTTGCACGGGCGCTGAAAGGCACGGGCGTGCCGTTGATCGCAGACGGTGGCGTGCGCTTCTCGGGCGACGTCGCAAAAGCGCTTGTGGCCGGCGCGTCGTCGGT
>JBAXLV010000484.1:0-2500 GCA_037134635.1 Alcaligenaceae bacterium | reverse complement strand
GGCCGCCCGACCGCCCCAGTCATAGCCTGCCAAGTGTGCGTTTGGAATCTTCAGCGCATCCATCAGCGCGAGCAAATCGGCACCCAACGCCGCTTGCTCACCCGAGCGAAGCGTGTGCGCATCTAGAAACTGAGTTGTGCCATAACCACGCAGATAAGGCACGATGACGCGACAGCCCTCGCTTGCCAATACCGGAGCCACTTCTGCATACGTTTGGATATCGTACGGAAATCCGTGCATCAAAAACACTGGCTGCCCTTCGGGGGGCCCTAGGTCAGCAAAGCCAATATTTAAAACACCTGCACGAATATGTTTGCTTGCCTGCATATGACGGCAACCTCTTTTTAACCACGACAAATATTCCCCGCCAAGGGCTTGAGTTATGGCATTATTATTCCCACTCAATCGTGGCAGGCGGCTTGCTTGACACGTCGTACACCACTCGATTAATGCCACGTACTTCGTTGATGATGCGCGACGAAACCTTGCCTAGCAAAGGGTACGGAAGTGGCGCCCAATCGGCGGTCATAAAGTCTGACGTTTGTACTGCACGTAACGCCACCACATAGTCATAGGTGCGCCCATCGCCCATCACTCCCACTGACTTCACCGGTAAGAACACCGCGAAAGCCTGCGAGGTTAAGTCGTACCAGCTTTGTTTGGTTTCAGGATCAATGGTGTTGCTCAACTCTTCGATAAAGATTGCATCAGCACGCCGAAGCAGATCCGCAAACTTTGTCGTGACGGCACCTAAAATTCGTACGCCCAAACCTGGGCCTGGGAACGGATGTCGATAGACCATACCATGCGGTAAACCTAACGCGACGCCGAGTTTACGCACCTCATCTTTAAACAGTTCACGCAAAGGTTCGAGTAGTTTTAAATTTAAAGTATCTGGTAGACCACCAACGTTGTGATGCGATTTAATCGCAACCGCTTTGCCCGTCTTTGCGCCTGCAGACTCAATTACATCCGGATAAATCGTACCTTGCGCAAGCCACTTCGCCTGCTTGAGCTTAGCTGCTTCAGCTTGAAACACTTCTACAAATTCACGACCAATGATCTTACGTTTGGCCTCTGGGTCAGACACCCCTGCCAACTTACCCATAAATTGTTCGGTGGCATCGACATGAATAATGCGCACACCCATGTTCTTGGCAAAGGTTTCCATCACTTGCTTGCCTTCGTCTAAGCGCAGCAAGCCGTGGTCTACAAATACACAAGTCAAACGATCTCCGATTGCTTTATGAATCAAGGCTGCAGCGACTGAAGAATCAACGCCACCGGACAAACCAAGAATCACTTCATCGGAACCCACTTGCTCACGAATGCGTGCAACGGCTTCGTCAACGTAGTTGGGCATGGTCCAGTCGCCCTGACATTCACAAATCTTGTGCACAAAGCGCTCGAGCAAGGCCTGACCTTTAACGGTGTGTGTCACTTCAGGATGAAACTGCACCGCATAAAACTTGCGAGACTCATCGGCCATTCCGGCGATTGGACATGAAGCCGTTGAGGCCATGACTTTAAAGCCGTCAGGCAAGCGTGTAACTTGATCGCCATGACTCATCCAGACCTTCAACATGCCATGCCCTTCGGGCGTGGTGAAGTCATCGATACCCATGAGCAAACGTGTGTGCCCGCGCGCACGAACTTCGGCGTAACCGAACTCGCGATGGTCAGCGTAACTGACTTCGCCACCGAGCTGTTGCGCCATCGCCTGCATGCCATAGCAGATGCCTAACACGGGTACGCCTGCTGCAAAAACTTCGGCGGGCACCTTGAGCGACGATTCGTCGTAGGCCGAAGCATGGCTGCCTGAAAGAATGATGCCCTTCAAGCCCTGAGCCAGTTGATCTTTTAAAAAATCCCCCGAGACATCACCCGGATGCAGTTCACAATAAACCCCTGCTTCACGCACGCGACGGGCGATCAACTGAGTCACCTGTGAACCATAATCAAGAATCAAGATGCGTTGGTGCATGAATCGTTAGCCTGTATAAATGTCTAAATGAAAGACACCGGCTTCTAGGCCGGTGCATAAAAAAATGACGCGCTCAAACGTACAAAAGTGCGTTACTCAGAGCGATAGTTTGGTGCTTCTTTTGTAATTTGCACGTCATGAACATGCGACTCGCGAAAGCCCGCAGACGTAATTTGTACAAACTCTGGTTTGGTTCGCATTTCTTCAATCGTGGCACAACCGCAGTAACCCATTGAAGCGCGAACGCCGCCGACCAACTGGAAAATAATCTGCAACACACTACCCTTGTAAGGGACGCGTCCCTCGACACCCTCGGGCACAAGCTTGTCGGCATTATTAGCAGGATCCTGAAAATAACGATCGGCTGAACCGTCGGTCATTGCGCCCAGACTACCCATGCCGCGATAGGATTTATAGGAGCGCCCTTGAAATAACACAACCTCTCCAGGTGCTTCTTCAGTGCCAGCAAACATGCCGCCCATCATCACCGACGACGCGCCGGCCACAAGCGCTTTT
>JBAXLV010000483.1:0-2512 GCA_037134635.1 Alcaligenaceae bacterium | reverse complement strand
TAAGGTAAAGGCAGTGGGAAAACCCAACATAATCACTACAACAATCAGGCACAGCATCAAGAGGCCGAGATACGGATCACTCATGATTTTTCTCCTTTCATGCCACCAATGCGATGGTGGGCCTCTTCATCAATTGTCTTGGCACGCGCAATAGCCATGTTTTTTGAATCTTCGTCAACGTAGGTTGACGCTTGAAGCTGCTGCTCGACGACATCAATTTCTTCGGCATCCTTCAAACGCTCTGGCCACTCGCCAGTCTTCAGACATATGACGCAACGAATCATCTCGACGAATCCTTGCAGAAGCAAGAAGCCGCCAGCGATTGGAATCAACGATTTAAAGTGATAGACCGGCGGACCGTTTGCAATTTGCGTGGTGTGCTCGCCAATTCGCCAAGAGTCAGCCGCAAAGGTATAACCGGCGTAGCACAGCGCTGTCACACCGGGTAGAAAAAATGTAATGTACAAAATCAAATCAAAAGTCGCTTGCGTGCGCGGCTTCATTGAGCCGTATAGGAAGTCACCACGAACATGGCCATTTTGGGCAAGCGTGTACGCACCCGACAACATAATGACGGCGCCATACGACATCACTGATAGTTCGCCGATCCATGCCGAAGGTGCATTGAGCACGTAGCGCCTGAAGACGTCAATACATACCATCACCATCAACAAGATGATCAGCCAACCTGAGCCTTTGCCCACGAAGGTACTGATCTCATCGACGACGAGCATCAGTTTTTTAAAATCTTTTTTTGAATCCATGATCTGCTTTAGTTCTGCGATTAATCGGCAAAAAATAATCCGGATAGAAGCTATCCGGATTATGGTTTAACGCTGCAGCCGCTTAAGACTTCTTGGGTGCAAAGTAGTGGTCGTAGGCCATTTTGTAGTCAACGTTTGTGAAATTCTGCCACCGACCTGCACGGCGAGCAAATTCGCGTTGCGATTCGAGTACAGCTTTGAAGTCGGCGTTTTCAGCTGATTTCTTGGCGGTAATCTCATCCCAAGCTTTGATCTGCGCTTCAAGAATTGACTTAGGTGTCTGGTAAAAACGCACTTTGTCTTCAGTTTGCAGTTTGACGAAGTCAGCCGAGTAGCGATCAACGGCTTTCCAGGACATTTCGGCTGAAGCAGCCTCAGTGGCGATAGAAATAATCGCTTTCAGCTCTGCAGGCAAGGCGTCGAACTTCTTCTTGTTGAATAAGATCTCGAATTGCTCTGAGCATTGATGAAAACTTTGCAACATGCACACTTTTGAGACGTCAGCAAAGCCGAGCGTGCGATCTGATGAAGCGTTATTAAACTCAGCTGCATCCAGTACACCACGATCCATTGCCGGAACGATATCTGCGCCAGGTAAGGCTTGTACTGAAGCGCCCATGGCGTTAAAGATCTCGATCGACAGGCCAACTGTACGGTACTTGAGGCCTTTAAAGTCTTCGACTTTGGTAACGGGCTTTTTGAACCAACCGAGCGGTTGAGTTGGCATTGGGCCGTAGATGAATGAAACGACATCCATTTTCAAGCTGGCGTAAATCTTTTCAAGCAACTGTTTGCCACCGCCGTATTGATGCCACGACAACAACATATTTGGGTCCATACCAAAGGCTGGGCCCGAGCCCCAAAGTGCCAAGGCTGGGCTTTTGCCATACCAATAAGCCAAAACGCCATGGCCGCCATCAAGCGTGCCGCTTGATACTGCGTCAAGTAAATTAAAGGCGCCCACAACAGAGCCACTAGGCAGCACGTCAATTTTGAGACGTCCGCCCGACATCGAATTCACTTTGTTTGCATAGTCGAGGGCATACTCGTGAAAGATATCCTTCGCGGGCCAGGTCGACTGAAAGCGAAAGTTGACGGTTTGGGCGTTTGACACCATGGGGAAACCCAAGGTGGCCATGCCTGCACCAGCTGCTGTGGCGCCGGTTAGAAATTTACGGCGAGCTTTTACCGCATTGACTGCTGGCTTGATTTCACTCATGAAGGTCTCCTCACTGAAATAAATGAACCGATGAAGTTTGAAATTATCACTGCAAAGTATAAGTCTCTGCGAGATCGAATGACCTAGGGTTATTCCCTAACATCAGAACATTTTGAAGTGGGAGCCTGTCAGGTTCGCGTAATGTTTCGGCGCGGTTTTGGCGTTGCCGTAGCGCGGCGCTTGACCTGACAGCTTGAATCTTCTTTTATCGAGCATTTGGGTTAGGCTTTAGTTCGCCAAACGCTCTGGTGGCAGCTGCGGCTTGAACGATCACGGCGGCATCGTCTCGCAAGAGAAAGCCGCTTTCGATCAAGCCGAGCGCGGCACCCCGAATGCGATTTACGTAATCATCGCGATTTCTCGAAAATGCCCTGACATGATCAATAATATCCCTGATGCGGGTTATATTTTCAAAAATTTTGTCTGATTTTATTTTTAGGAATTCCACATCCACGATTTCGGTTCTGGCCGTCTCAAATAAAATTTTATCCATGACCATGGAAATGATATTCAATGGCTGGCCAATCTC
>JBAXLV010000482.1:0-2516 GCA_037134635.1 Alcaligenaceae bacterium | reverse complement strand
AACGCGAGATACCACCAAGCAAGGCGATTGCAAATTTGTCTTGATCTGTACTGTTGCGCAGCATGCGTTCTTCCTCAGGATTGCTGATGAAGGCTGTTTCTACCAAGACTGACGGCATATCGGGTGCCTTTAAGACGGCAAACCCTGCATGTTCAACTTGAGGTTTATGCAGACGATAGACATTCTTTAATTCATCGAGCATTGTGTTAGCGAGTTTTGTTAAATCTTTAATTTGAGCGGTCGTTGATAGATCCAGTAAGACTCTTGCTAACTTTGGATCTTGAACGTTTAAATTGATTCCGCCAATCAAATCCGCTGCGTTTTCTTTATCGGCAAGCCAACGCGCGGCCGTACTCGAGGCTCCACCGTCGGATAATACATACACCGAACTACCACCTGCAGTAGGGCGAATGAATGCATCTGCATGAATCGAGACAAACAAATCTGCTTTCACCCGTCGCGCTTTTTCAACGCGCACATGTAAAGGTACAAAGTAATCGCCATCGCGCGTGAGGTAAGCGCGCATACCCGGCGTCGCATCAATTTTTGCTTTGAGCCTTTGGGCAATTGAGAGGACTACGTCTTTTTCGCGTGTGCCGCCTTTGCCAATCGCGCCAGGATCTTCGCCGCCGTGTCCAGGGTCGAGCGCGATGGTCACTACGCGACGGCCGCGCTCTAGTTTGTAGGGTGTCGCGTTACCACTATTGATTGGCGGGGCAATTGAACTGGGCAGCACAGGCAAACTTGCCATGGCCGTGCCTTTAGGGTTTCGACCAATGTCGGCGAGAATTTGCGCGAGCGGATCCTCATCGATTTTTTGCGGATTGTTTTTGAGTAATGCGGCCAGTGGATCTTGCGCGACTTTTGGATAGAAATCGAGCACGAGTCTAAACTTGTAGTCGCCCGCGGGCTTAAGCGTGAACACCTGCGGCGAGATGGCTTGTTTCAGATCGAACACAATACGCACAACGCTCGGACGATTTTGTGCAACCCGCAAGCTGCTGATGTAGGGGTCATCCGTTCGTACCTTGCGAACCAATTCATTTAACGCGGGGCTGATATCAATGCCTTGAATATCAACCACCATGCGATGTGGCGTGTCGAGGGTGAAGTGTTCGGCTTTAAGTTCACTATCGAGCTCAAGCGTCACGCGCGTGTATTCATCTGCAGGCCAGGTGCGCACAGCCAGTAGGCGTGCAGCCATCGCGATGCGAGGAATAACAGGTAACAATAAAAGAGTTGACGCAGCGCCTAACAGGCGGCGTCGACTGAGCGCTTGGGTAGCTGACGAGATATCGTCGCGGTTTGAGCCAAAGCGGTAAGCCATTGAACCCCTTTTTCAGTGAAAGCACTCAGTGTGACTTGACGCCCTGCGCCCGCGTACACCAACTGAATTAACAGATCTGGTGCGGTGAGCAAGTCGCCGGCCCGCTCGGGCCATTCGATCAAAATCAAAGCCTGGTTTTTAAAGAGATCGCGGAATCCCGCATCTAGCCATTCGGCAGGATCGCTAAATCTATAAAAATCAAGATGATAGAAGTATAAGTTAGAAACTTGATAAGATTCAAGTAGAGCATAGCTTGGACTTTTAATTCGCCCAGAAATGTTGCAGTGCCGCAAAAACGCTCGCACTAAAGCCGTTTTGCCTGCGCCGAGTTCACCTTGAAGGTGGATGCGCCCCTGTGCCGCAGGCCCTGGTATGAGCTGACCGGTCGCATCGGGTGCGAGCTCTGCGACGATCATCGCCAACATTTGGCCTAGGCCCTCGGTGGCAACTTCGTCGGGCAGGTCAAGAGAGAGAGTTTGCAAGGTCGGTGTCATGATCAACGCGCTAAGCGATTAATAATAGCTACATTGTGCACGTGAGGCCATGGTCAAAGCAGTTGGATACAAAAAAAGATAACGGGAGCGAAGAAAAAAAGTAAAGCGCAGCGCTTAACCCGTGCATTGTCATTGATTCAATGTTTGCTGTAAAAAGGGGGCATGATGACTTGCCTTAACTTGAGATGAACTCGACTGAATCCACCTCGATTGGTGAGTTTATCGACGCCGTTTGGCTTGAGGATGGCTTGGCCGCCAACACCTTGGCCGCTTACCGCCTGGATCTGATTCGTTTTGAAGAGTGGCTCAGAAAAGAGCGGGATCTTGAGTTGGATGGCGCGGCAGGTGGTGATATTGAAGCCTGGTTTGCAGCGCGTCACTCAAAAACCAAGCCGAGTACTGCGAATCGACGGCTAGCAACACTGCGTCGCTATTATTTGTGGGCGCTGCGCCATCAGCGCGTGGCGGCCGACCCTTGCCTGCAATTGACCACGGCGCGTCAACCCTTGCGCGTACCCAAAACCTTGTCTGAGGCACAAGTTGAAGCGTTGTTGCAGCAGCCACCGGTGCATACCTCGCGCGGATTACGTGACCGGGCCATGCTTGAGGTGTTGTATGCCACAGGGTTGCGGGTATCAGAACTGGTTGGGGTGGGCGTACTCGAAGTGAGTTTGAGTGACGGTGTCGTGAGAGTT
>JBAXLV010000481.1:0-2529 GCA_037134635.1 Alcaligenaceae bacterium | reverse complement strand
AGAGCCCGTCTCGCGCAAGCAGGGGCAACCGACAGCAAATGAAGTGAACTTAGTTGTGATGGCGCCCTCAGATATGCCACCCGCACTCGCTTCGCGCAATATTGCCGGCTATATCGTGGCCGAGCCATTCAACGCGTTGGCTGAAACCATGGGCATCGGCAAAGTGTTGCGCTTTACGGGCGACGTTTGGCGCAACCATGCTTGTTGCACGGTGTTCATGCACGAACGTGACCTCGAGCAGCGCCCGGAGTGGTCGCAAAAAGTGGTGGATGCGATTGTGCGTGCCCAGTTATGGATACGTGAAAATCGCGTCGAGACCGCACAGCTCTTGTCCAAAGAAGGCGTGAACCGGTATACGCCGCATGCTTTACCCGTTCTGAACAAAGTCTTGGCGCCGGCGGCGAGCGATCGTGAATCGTATTTGTCGTCTAAGGCGATTCGTCACGCAGACTGGCAAGATAAGCGCATCGATTTTCAGCCTTACCCCTATCCAAGTTATACCGAAGAGTTGGTGGCGCGTTTAAAAAATACAGTGATCGAAGCGGATCGCGGCTTTTTAGCGACGCTCGATGGCAAGACGGCTGCGGCGCAATTGGTCGACGATCGTTTTGTCAAACGCGCGATTGAGGCGGTGGGCGGCTTAACCAAGTTTGGCCAGAATCCAGACTACACGCGCAAAGAAGTGATCGAAGTCTAATGGCGAGTCAGCCACAAACGCGCGCTGCTTGGCGTGTACTGCAGGGCGTGTTGGGAATCGTCCTGTTCGTGGGCCTCTGGTGGCTCTTAACAGTGCCATTTTCAACGCCAGGTTCGATGGGGATGCGCTTTGCCCCCGGACCTTCTTTGACGACCTTGATCAGTTTGTTGCAGGGTGGCGAAATCTGGATTCACATCGCGGTTAGTTTGCAGCGCGTGGCGATCGGGCTTGGTTTGGCGTTGTTGGTCGGTGTTCCGCTCGGCTTGCTGCTTGGCGCATCTGCGGGTGCGAATGCGACGCTGTCACCGGCCTTTCAGTTTCTAAGAATGGTGTCCCCGCTGTCATGGATGCCCATCGCAGTGATGGTGTTTGGTGTGGGTGATCGACCCGTCTATTTCTTGTTGGCCTTCGCAGCGCTGTGGCCGATTATGTTGAATACGCTTGCTGGGGTGCGTGCGCTGGATCAGCGGTGGTTACAACTTTCTCAAAGCTTGTCAGCCACGGGCTGGGAAACCTTGAAGGGTGTCATCGTGCCGGGCATTTTAGGCCATGTGTTAACGGGTACACGTCTGGCGATTGGTATCGTTTGGATTGTGCTGGTGCCCTGCGAAATGCTGGGTGTCTCTGCGGGCTTAGGCTATTTTATTTTGGATACACGCGATCGACTTGCGTATCACGAGTTGATGGCAACGGTGGTGCTGATTGGTCTGCTAGGATTTTTGCTAGATACGGCGTTTAGAAAGTTATACGAAGCCTGGAGTAAAAGCCGCTAGCCTGGTTTAAGATTGGTGCTTCATTTCAACGTCTTGTTTTGGCAGCTTTTATGACTCAGCCCCCACTTTCTTCAGAAACCCTGCGTGTTGGCATTGTTTCGGTATCAGATCGCGCCTCAAAAGGTATCTATGAAGATCAGGGCGTGCCTGCGTTACAGGCTTGGCTTGAGCGCGCGGTGTCAACGCCCGTGCAGACGGTTGCGCGTCTCATTCAGGATGAGGCTGCTGAGATTTCGGCGGCCTTGATCGAATTGGTAGATGTTGAGCGTTGCCACCTGGTGTTGACAACGGGTGGTACAGGGCCGGCGCGTCGAGATGTGACCCCCGAGGCCACGCAGGCCGTTGCAACCCGTGAAATGCCAGGTTTTGGTGAGCAAATGAGACAGATCAGTTTACAGTTCGTGCCTACGGCGATTTTGTCCCGTCAGGTCGCGGTACTGCGCGAAATCGAAGGGCATGCAGCGCTGATCATCAATTTGCCTGGCCAGCCTAAAGCAATCAGTGAAACCCTCGAGGGCCTGAAACGCGAAGACGGTAGTGTGGTCGTATCGGGGATCTTTGCTGCCGTGCCCTACTGTATTGATTTAATCGGTGGCCCCTACATCGAAACCCGTGACGCAGTGGTCAAGGGTTTTCGGCCTAAGTCCGCCCGGCGCCCGCCCGCGGTTTAAGTAACCGGGACGGGTCGGTTTGTGATGACGACTCAGCTCAGACTCGCACTGGGTCAAGCGCAAGCCGCCACAATGAAGTGACTTCGGCGCGTCGGGCATCTGCAAGTGGATCGGCTTCTTCTTTTGCTTTGGGGTGCACTGGGCGCGTATCCAGACGTTCAAGGACGACCAGGCCGGCGCGTTCGATGGCCGCCAAGAGCGCCGCGCGGCTGCGTAAGCCAAGGTGTTCGGCCAAATCTGACAAAATCAACCAGCCTTGACCATTGGGCGCCAGATGTTTGGTTAAGCCAGATAAAAATCCTAACAACATGTGCTGATCTTGATCGTAGACCGCTTGTTCTAAAGTCGAGGCCGGCCGACCCGGCAGCCAAGGCGGGTTGCAAATCAC
>JBAXLV010000480.1:0-2530 GCA_037134635.1 Alcaligenaceae bacterium | reverse complement strand
GGTGAAGTGGCGAGACGCTTGATCGACGGTCCCTTAATTGGTGCGCGAGTGCAGCCGCCAGTCGTTCAAGACACTATTGCCTTACGGGGCGTACTCCAGCATTTGCAGCAGTCTAAAAAACCAGTATTGATTGTCGGACTCGAGGCTCGCCAGTGTGCCACTGAGGTCAGGCAACTCGCGCAATATCTAAAATGTCCAGTGTTGCAAACGTATAAAGCAAAAGGGGTGATTTCTGATCTAGACCTTCGAGCGGTTGGAATCTTCACCGGCGGTATTCAAGAGGCAGAATGTATTGCTCAGGCTGATTTGATGGTGATGGTGGGGTTGGATCCTGTTGAAATGATTTTGCAACCCTGGCCGTATAACAAACCTGCAATTGAGCTGTCGAATGCGCTGCATGCGGTGCACTACATTAAGCCGTTGGCGCGGGTAAGTCGTCATTTAAAACAACATGTGTCTGCACTGAATCAATTGCTTGGCACCTACGTGTCGACTTGGTCGATGACTGAGGTTGCAGGCTTGCGCGCTGAGATCTTGAAACGCTTGCAATACCCGCCCATTCAATTTGGCGTGGCACCCGATCGCGTGGTACAGCTTTCAACTCAGGTGTACGCAGAACAAAAATTCAGACCAAGAATGTCAGTGGATGCGGGCGCACACATGTTTTCTGCGACTGCGTTTTTTGCAGTCACCCAGCCGGGTGATGTGCTGATTTCAAATGGTTTGGCGACGATGGCGTTTGCCTTGCCTGCAGCAATTGCTGCGGCCATCGACGAACCGTCTGCACCGATTGTTTGTTTTACCGGCGACGGTGGCTTGATGATGTGCTTAGGCGAGCTTTGCACCGCGATCGAGGCAAACGCTCGCGTGATTGTTGTCGTTTTTAACGACAGTGCGCTTTCGTTGATTGATATTAAGCAGCAGAGTAAACAAATGCCTAGCAGAGGCGTGCGCTGGGGACGTCACGATTTTGCAAAGACTATGCAAGCTCTTGGTGGTCAAGGTTTTGAAGCGACAACTGAAGCGCAGTATCAAGAGGCATTACAAAAAGCGTTATTGCATGATGGACCGAGTTTGATCGACGTACAAATAGATCCGTCTGGGTACTCACAACAACTCAAGGCGATGCGAGGTTGATGCTTCGTCGTAGCTATGATTCTAAGAGAGGTGCACCGTGTTGAAACAATCTGTTAAAGTTTTTTTCAGTTTGCTTGTGTCCTGCTTTCTGATGCCTTCGTGTTTTGCACAGACTACTGAAAAATTTCCGTCTAAACCGATTACGATCATTGTTGGTTTTGCAGTGGGCGGTGGTGGTGATATTTCTTCGCGCTGGATCGGGGATTATTTGCGAGAGCGCTGGAAGGTTCCTGTCGTGATCGACAATAAGCCAGGGGCAGGCGGAACGATTGCCACAAGTATCTTGGCGCGTGCAAAACCAGATGGCTATACGGTTGCTTTGGCTACGACCAGTCCGTTTACGGTTGCGCCATATTTTCAGGCACAAACGTACGATCCAAGCAAAGATTTCACCTATCTGTTTCAAACACTTGTCAGTGCCCAACCTCTCTTTGTGAAATCTGACGCTTCTTTTAAAACGATCCAAGACTTGATGGCATGGGCGAAGGCCAATCCTAATAAGTTATTTTGGTCAACGGCTGCGACCAATGGTGGCACGCATATTTCTACCCAAGCGGCCTTTCAGGCTGCAGGCATACAAGCGACCTATGTTCCCTACAAGGGGGGGGCTGACGCGATGAATGGCTTGTTGGGCGGGCAGATTCAGGCCTTGGTTGCCGCCGAGTTTCCGCCACATGCAGCGGCTGGTACGATTCGACTCTTGGCTGAAAGTGGTCCTGACAAAATCCCTGAGTATCCCCAAGTTCCGACCTACCAAGAATTGAAGTTTCCAATTTCTGTCCCGATTTTTTATGGGATTGCCGGGCCCGCTGGTATGCCCGCTGAGGTGATTAAAGAGTGGGAAGCCGCGGCCGCTGATATGGTGCGCTCGCCCGGATTTAAGGACCTTCTTGAAAAATTGAAAGGAACGCCAGCCTACCTGGGTCATAAAGCTTTTACGGATTCAGTGACCGGTGTCTATCGGCAAATGGGTAAATTGATTCCAGAATTAAATCTAAAAAAGGATTGAGGCAATGTGGCAACCCAAAATTATTTTACAAAACGACAAATTAATACCCTACGAACAAGCAAGTGTTCATCCGATGACGCTTGGCATGACCTACGCAACGGCTGTCTTTGAAGGTTTACGTGCCTACAGAAATCCAACAACGGGTGAGTTTAAGATTTTTAGATTTGCTGAGCATTTCAAGCGTCTGCAGCTAGGCATGAAAGTGATGCGCTTTGATCATTCCTTGACAGCAGAGGGAATGCGCGAGGCTTTATCGGGTTTGATTCGGGCAAATGAGCCTGACGACGACGTCTATATTCGACTGCTGGTGTATATCGAAGCGCTGGGTTTGATGGCTCAGACGGGTCCGGTGGGTTATACCGCGGCGGCGTCTCCCAGAGAACG
>JBAXLV010000479.1:0-2532 GCA_037134635.1 Alcaligenaceae bacterium | reverse complement strand
CAGCGACGGGTCAAGCGCGCGAAGTCATCAAAGATCTCGCTTGGCAAAGCGTCTCGGGCGCAGTGTTAGGCCTTTATCTTCACGGTTTGTTTGAAGACCCAGTTGTACTGGCTGCGTTGTTCGGTGTGCAGGCACCCACCTTAGATCATGTCTTTGAGGGCTTAGCGGACCACCTCGATCGCAATAGCGACGCAGGCTTTCTGAAACAATTAATTGCTTAATGAAGCACAGGTTTAACGTATGAATTTTAAGCAACCGAAAATTCAAGACTTACACCAGCCTGCACTAGTCGCACAGCTGCAACAAAAACTCAACAATAAAACCAAACCAGTGGGTTCGCTGGGGCAGTTAGAAACACTTGCTCAACAACTTGGCCTGATCTTTCAAACAGAGTCGCCTGTACTGCAAGCACCTCAACTTGTCGTCTTTGCCGCCGATCACGGCTTGGCAAAACATGGCGTATCGGCCTACCCCAGTGATGTCACCTGGCAGATGGTGAATAACTTTTTAGCCGGCGGTGCGGCAGTCAGTGTGCTTGCCCGCCAACATGGCTTAACGCTCACCATTGCCGACTGTGGGGTCATGCACACTTTCACGACACAACAGGGCTTGTACGCCTGCAAGGTCGCTTACGGCACCGCTGACTCCTCCCAACAAGCCGCCATGTCTGCCCAACAATGTGCGCGGGCCATGTCAAATGGGAAAGACTTGGTCAAATCCATATCCGGAAATGCACTGTTGTTGGGTGAAATGGGGATCGGCAATTCGGCAGCCGCCTCATTGCTGCTTGCACGGCTCGCCGACCTACCCATTGAACAATGCGTCGGTGCAGGTACCGGCTTAGATCAACAAGGTATCGCCCGCAAAACAAAAATTTTGCAGCAAGTATTAGCTTTACACGCGTACGCACATGAACCGTTGCAAGCGCTCGCGGCTTTTGGCGGCTTTGAAATTGCAACCATGGTTGGTGCCATCTTTGAGGCGGCCGCCAGCAATCGTGTCATCGTCGTGGATGGCTTTATCACCAGTGCGGCTGTATTGGTTGCCAGCAAAATCGAGCCACTGGTATTACAACGTTGTGTCTTTGCGCACAGCTCTGACGAACGTGGTCACGTGCTGCTGCTCGAGCAACTACACGCCAAATCTTTGCTTGATCTACAGTTGCGCTTAGGCGAAGGCTCGGGCGCTGCGCTGGCGTGGCCCTTACTCGTGTCCGCCTGCAACGTACTGGCTCAGATGGCCAGCTTCGAATCAGCGGGCGTCTCGCTCGCTGATTCATAAAAAGGAAGACTTTTTATGCAGTTCGTGCGGCACTTTTTACTGGCGTTGCAATACTTTACGCGTATCCCTTTGCCTGAAAGCGTAGCGCAATGGGTAGGCTTTAACGCTACGATGCAACGGGCCAGCTTGGCGCACTTTCCAGGCGTAGGGTGTATCGTGGGTGCATTAACCGGTACGGCCTTCTATTTATTTGCCGCGCTGCTTCCAGCTCTCAGTACGGCGCCTTGGCTCGCGGCCTGCCTCAGCACAGTCCTCAGCGTGATGCTCACCGGCGCGTTTCACGAAGACGGCCTAGCCGATACGTCAGATGGCTTGGGCGGCATGGTCACGCGAGATCGTGCGCTTGAGATCATGAAAGACTCGCGTATTGGTAGCTATGGCGCAACAGCACTCGTCTTGGCCCTCTCAACTAAACTCGCGCTACTCACAATGCTGGGGCAAATAAATCTTTCACTTGCGGCATGGAGTTTGTTTGCGGCACACGTTTGCTCAAGAGTCATGCCTCTACTCATTGCAGCACGCCTGCCCAACGTTGGCGATGACGTGACAACCAAAACCAAACCTCTCGCCAACAAAATCACACTACAGACCTTGCTCGTTGCATTGGTCTGGCTGCTGCTTGCAGACGCCGCCTTTGCGTCACAGCATTCACCCACCCTTTTACTTTGGGCAACAGGCTGTAGCCTTCTGGCATTCGCGCTGATGCTGCACTTACTGACTCGTCGCTTAAACGGCTTTACCGGTGATGCGCTCGGCGCCACTCAACAAGTATGCGAACTCGCCTTTTATCTAGGCGTCCTATTGGCCCTAGCTCAATGAAACTTTGGCTCGTGCGCCATGCGAAACCTCTGATCGCAGAGGGGCTCTGCTATGGTCAGCTCGACATCGCAGCCGAACCGGGTGCAACTCAGCAAGCGGCAACAAAAATTGCACCGCTCTTGCCTAAGAATGCCAGGATCTACAGTTCTGGCCTGCAACGGGCTCGACAACTTGCACAAGCCATTCAGTCAGAACGCGACGATCTCTCACATCAAATAGATCCACGCTTAAATGAAATAAATTTTGGCGCTTGGGAAGGATCGGCAATACGTCAGCCGCCTCGCTGCTGCTTGCACGACTCGCCGATCTACCCATTGAACAATGCGTCGGTGCGGGTACCGGCTTAGATCAACAAGGTATCGCCCGCAAAACAAAACTTTTGCAGCAAGTATTAGCTTTACACGCGTACGCACATGAACCGTTGCAAGCGCT
>JBAXLV010000478.1:0-2535 GCA_037134635.1 Alcaligenaceae bacterium | reverse complement strand
CAGTCAGGATATCCGACGGGTCAGGCAGTCTAGTTTGCGACAGTCGATCGGTATCGTGCCGCAAGACACAGTGCTGTTTAACGATACCATTGCCTATAACATCGCCTATGGTCGTCCGGGCGCCTCTGAAGCCGATATTCAAAACGCTGCACGCGCGGCGCAGATGGATCAGTTTATTGCGCACTTACCTGAGGGCTATCAAACGCAGGTTGGTGAGCGTGGGTTGAAGTTGTCGGGAGGTGAAAAACAGAGAGTCGCGATCGCACGCACCTTGCTGAAAAAACCCGCAATGCTGATTTTTGATGAGGCGACTTCGGCGTTAGATTCAAAAACAGAGCGCGCCCTGCAAGAGGAGTTAACTGGCTTGGCGCGTAACCATACAACGCTGATTATTGCGCATAGGCTCTCGACGATTGTGCACGCCGATCAAATTTTAGTGATGGATCAAGGTCGCATTGTCGAGCGTGGCAACCACGCCGAGCTGATTGCGCTGCAAGGCGCTTATGCACAAATGTGGAATATGCAAAAGCGCCAAGAGGATCAGGTGTAAAACGGCGGCGAGGCCGCCGTGATCACTATCGGATTTCGAAGCCCATTGAACGCAGCGTTTCCATCAACGTGTGTCGTCCCCCCATCGCTTCAGGGCCACGCACTCGATTAAGAGTGTGCAGATCCCAAGGTCCGAGCGGCGTCATTTTTTGCTCAGCATAAAAGGTGTCCATCGTGTCGTTGTAAGCTTTCACCGCTTCTTTGTAAGCTTCAGGTTGATAGGTTTCGTGATGCAAAATGGCCGATTGCGGCAGGCGGGGCTTCACTGCGGTCGTTAATGAGGGCTCGGCATAACCAATGCACATCCCGAAAGTCGCAAAGCTCATGGGTGGCAAATTAAGTTCTTTAGCGACCGCTTTGGGGTCGTTACGAATCGCGCCGATGTAGACCATGCCTAGATTCATCGATTCGGCGGCTACGGCCGCGTTCTGTGCCGCCAGGGCAGAGTCGATCGCGCCGACTAGCAACATTTCGAGGTAATTCAGGCTTTCGTGTGGTTTTTGACGTTCGTTGCCCAAGGCTTTTAAGCGGGCCAAGTCAGCCACCCACACTAAAAAGAGCGGACAGGCGCGAACAAACTCTTGATTATTGGCAATTTTGGCCAAACGATCTTTGCGCCCTGGGTCTGTGACCGCGATGACGCTCCAGGTTTGCATGTTTGACGAGGTTGAGGCCGATTGTGCAGCTGCAACAAGCAATTCTGCCGTATTCGCTGGGACGGGTTGCGACGTGTAGGCGCGTACCGAACGATGTTGCAGCATGGTCTGGATAGTGGGATTCAAGGCGTCTAGAACGTCTGGGCTGTGGCCATAACGGGCGCGAAGCGAAGCTGAGAGTTCTTTAGAAATCGTTGTCATGGTTTATCCGTATGTCTCAAGTAATCACTTAAAAATACCATTCTATTTCAATCCAGTCGTGTTAGATTGATTGAAAAATACGCATACCGAGGCAAAGCCCTCGCTTTGGCGCTCATTGCAGGCCCTTGGTATGCCAACTAATTTTTTGTCCTTCGACGAATGTTATTGCTTTAGGAGACCGTTTGATGATGCAGGTTCAATTAACAGTAAACGGCACGGCCGTGACGCTGAACGCCGCACCAAATACTTTGCTGGTGCAAGCGTTGCGCGAACAACTCGCACTAACAGGCACCCATGTCGGCTGTGATACCGCTCAATGCGGGGCCTGCACGGTGATTATGAATGGCAACGCCATCAAGTCGTGCAACGTGTTGCTGGCTCAGGTCGAAGGCGCTCAGATTTCGACCATTGAGGGCTTGGCTCAGGCCGATGGCACCATGCACCCGATGCAGGCGGCATTTAAAGACTGCCATGGTTTGCAATGCGGCTACTGCACCCCTGGCATGGTGATGAATGCGGTGGATATTTGCCGTAAACACCCAAATCCAACAGAGCAGCAGATTCGCGAAAATCTCGAGGGCAACATCTGCCGTTGCACCGGGTATCAAAATATTGTTAAGGCAGTGCAGCAAGGTGCTGCCGCCATGAAAGCTTAAGGAGGATGTCATGGGTGCAAATGAATTCGCAAAGCTTCCGCACATTGGGGAATCTGTTTTACGCAAAGAAGACTATCGGTTTTTAACCGGTGCTGGACAATACACGGATGACATCACGCTTGCGCGCATGGCGCACGCGGTGTTCGTGCGCTCGCCTCATGCGCACGCCAATATCAAAAGCGTCAATACGAAGGCTGCGAAAGCTGCGCCAGGCGTGATCGGCGTACTGGATGGCCAAGATGTTGCGAACGATAAACTGAATGGTTTGCCCTGTGGTTGGTTGATTACCAGCACTGATGGCCAGCCCATGAAAGAGCCGCCACATCCTGTGCTCGCGCATGGCAAGGTACGCTATGTGGGTGATCACGTTGTCATGGTTGTTGCCGAAACGCTCGAGCAGGCAAAGAATGCCGCTGAGCTTGTCGAGGTGGACTATGAGCCTTTGCCAGCAGCGGTGGATGTGCGTGATGCAA
>JBAXLV010000477.1:0-2536 GCA_037134635.1 Alcaligenaceae bacterium | reverse complement strand
AACCGTGATCGGCTGGGGTCAAACCCGTTTTATCAATCAGGGCCGACAAGGTCATGTTGACCAGACCAATCGACAACAACACGGCAATAAATACAGCGACATAGGCCAAGGCCACACGCAAAAAATCTTGACTGACCCAGTTCGTGAGCCAGTGCCATTCGGCGATCCTTGGGCCCCACCAAATGGCAGCAATAAACGCGAAGGCATAGGCCGCGAGCGATAAGACCTCTTTGAGCAAACCGCGAACCAAACCTAACACGGCCGAAACGCCCAGCACCCCTAACAAAACAAAATCAAACCCGGTCACTGCGGTGCGATAAAGGCGCCGTCGTACCCAAGCGTGCGCAGACGAGTCTGAGCGGCCTGTGCGGCTTCACGTGAAGGAAATGGTCCCACTCGCACGCGGTATCTTGATCTTCCACCGACATCGACCGGGCCATCGACAAAAGCATTACCGACACCCGCAGATAACAACTTGTTTTTTTGCGTTTGCGCATCGCCAGCGGCATCAAGCGCAATCGCCTGCACAACAAAGTTGCCACGCGTAGGTGCTTTGGGTGTCGTAGCAGCCCCCGGTGGACCAGCCGACTCGGCCGTTGGACGACCTTCGAGTAAAGCAACCGCCCGTGCGCCATCATCTGAGCGGTTGGCGGATGTAGTTGTGGGCGCGGGTGTGGGCACCTGCGCTTTAGGTGCTTCGGGTTTGGCAGGTGCTTCGGTACGGGGCTTGACCTCAGGCTTGGCGGGCGCAGGCGTCACTTCAGCCACAACGGTCTCGGGCGGCGCAGTTGGCTTAGCAGGTGCAACCGAAGTGTTCACGTTTGCCGAATCACTAAGACTGGGCTGGAACGGCGCATTGCGATCGGGGATTTTAATTGGGATCTTGCTTGAAACCCGTGCAGGCTCAGAATCAAGAAGCATCGGCAAAATCACCACTGCGGCGAGTACTAGACCCACCGCACCGGCGAGACGCCGACGCGCTTTCACACGTAGATCGGCTGCCTGAGCCTCACTTGACACCGAAGGGCGTACCTTACCCGGAGGCTTACGCGGTGTTGCACTATCTTTTCTGGAAAACAGTCCCATTGATCCAAACATCCTGACTCAAAAACAGACAGACCCGAAAAGCGCCTGATATCGGCGAATGGCGTTTAAGTAGACCGACCACTGGCTTGAAGCGCCCCAGCAACGGTCAAAAACGATCCGAATACGATGATTCTATCATCCGGCTTGCTTCGTTTGTGGGCAAACTCAAGTGCCTCGGCGACCGTCGCACAAGCGCTCACACCCGCCTGGGGCTCATTGGGCTTGTTCAGACCCTCAAGCGCTTGTCTCACTTTTAAGGCAAGTTGCTCAGCCGTCAGCCCACGCGGGCCTGGCAAGGCGGCACAAAACCAGTGATCAACGCGTGGGGCCAGCTGTTGCACAACGGCATTGATATCTTTATCAGAGAGCATCCCGAAAACAGCATAGGTGTAAGGATGAAACCCCATATTGCCAAGATTTTTTTCTAAAACCGCTGCAGCGTGCGGATTATGCGCCACATCAAGAATCACGGTCGGCTGTCCAGGCAAAATCTGAAAACGCCCAGGCAGAGAAGCTTGCAGCAAGCCAAGACGAACCGCCTGCTGCGGCACGGCTAATCGCTCACGCAGTGCCTCAAGCGCAGCCAAATCGCCCGATGCATTCAATAACTGATTTGCCCCGCGTAAAGCAGGATAGGCCAAGGCGTTGCGTCGTTGCTGTCGGCCGGCAAAGGCCCACTGCTGTCGATCGCCCGAGTAATTAAAATCCCGACCGAACAACCAAAGGTCGCATCCAAGTGTTTGGGCATAATCAAGCAAGGATTGTGGCGGTGAAGGATCGCTGCAAATTGCAGGACGATCTTTGCGATAAATATGCGCCTTTTCAAAGCCAATTTTTTCGCGCGTGTCGCCTAGCCATTCGATATGATCAATATCAACACTGGTGATAATCGAGCAATCGGCATCAACAATATTGACGGCATCGAGTCGCCCACCGAGCCCGACTTCAAGCACCAGGACGTCAAGCGATGCTGCAGCAAACATCGCCAGAGCTGCAAGGGTTGAATATTCAAAGTAGGTTAATGAGACCCCTTGGCGAGCCGACTCGACCATACTGAAATAACGTACGAATTCAGCATCAGAAACGATTTCACCATTAATGCGGACACGCTCGTTAAAGTGGACCAGATGTGGCGAGGTATAAAGCCCGACGCGGTAGCCCGCCGCCAACAAAATCGCCTCGAGCATGGCGCAGGTCGAACCCTTTCCATTGGTACCACCCACGACGATCTTAAGTGCGCTCGTCTGAAGTGGTAGGCGGTCAGCGACTTGGCGCACACGCTCAAGACCCATATCAATCGCGCTTGGGTGCAGCTGTTCAAGATAGCTCAGCCATTCGGCCAGCGTTGCGGTAGTTGAGGGGGCAGCAAGGGTCATAACGGGCGCAGCTTTATTTCATCAAGCAAGTCTGCAGTTTAGCAGTGTGGGCTCTTGGCTGCGATGAGCCGTCA
>JBAXLV010000476.1:0-2543 GCA_037134635.1 Alcaligenaceae bacterium | reverse complement strand
TGGCCTTTAAAGAAAATTGTCCTGACCTGCGCAATACGCGCGTAGTGGATATTGTGAAAGAGCTTAAGGAGTACAACGTTGACGTCGACGTGTACGATCCTTGGGTCTCAGCGCAAGAGGCGGTGCATGAGTATGGGCTAGAGCCCGTGCAGCAACTTGCTCCAGGTCGTTATGATGCGATTATCGTCGCAGTCGCACACCGACAATTTATCGAGATGGGTGCGCAGGCGATTCGCGCTTTAGGCAAGCCCGACCATGTGTTGTACGACCTCAAATACATCCTTCCTGCCGATCAGTCAGACTTACGTTTATGACACAAGTGATCGGCACGCGTTACCAAGAAGTCCAGACGCAATTGCGCGCTAGCCCGCGCCGGTGGTTAGTGACAGGTTGTGCCGGTTTTATTGGCTCGAACCTTCTTGAGACCTTACTTAAGCTCGATCAGCAAGTCGTTGGACTCGATAATTTTTCGACAGGTTATCAGCATAATCTTGACGAGGTGCACGCGGTGGTTAGTGCCTCGCAATGGTCAAACTTTCGTTTTATACAGGGCGACATTCGCGATGCGGCGATCTGTGCACAAGCGGTCAGCGGCGCTGAGATTGTTTTGCACCAGGCGGCCCTCGGTTCGGTGCCTCGCTCGCTTTCGGATCCGGTCGCCACCAATGAAGTTAATATTTCTGGTTTTTTAAATGTGTTGGTTGCTGCGCGTGACGCCAAGGTGACGTCTTTTGTGTATGCGGCGTCAAGCTCAACCTACGGTGACCATCCGGCATTGCCTAAAGTCGAAGACCAGATCGGAAAACCTTTATCGCCTTATGCAGTGACAAAGTATGTCAACGAACTTTATGCCGACGTTTTTGCACGCGCCTACGATTTCAAGGCAGTCGGGTTGCGATATTTTAATGTGTTTGGCAAGCGACAAGACCCCGAAGGCGCGTATGCCGCAGTGATCCCAAAGTGGATTGCAGCAATGGTGCGTGGCGATGCAGTATCAGTGAACGGTGATGGTGAAACCAGCCGAGATTTTTGTTTTGTTGATAATGCGGTTCAAGCAAATATTTTGGCTGCAATGGCGGATGCCCAAGCCGTGAATCAGGTTTACAACGTTGCGGTGAACGCGCGTACAAGCTTGAACGCCTTATTCGCAAATTTGGTGACGACGTTGGCCGAGCAAGGTGTTTCGTATTCGCTGGCACCGAGTTATCGCGATTTTAGAGCGGGTGATGTACGGCATTCTCAGGCTGATATTTCTAAGGCGCATCGTTTGCTGGGGTATGCCCCGAGCCACACGATTACTCAGGGACTGCAAGCGGCCATGCCTTGGTATCTTGAGTTTTGCAGCAAGTCGCAGGCGCGTCCGCTCTAATTTGAGTTGCTCGCAAGCCGACGAATCCAGTGTGCAGTCGAAGGATCAAAGGCGCTGATTGCAGCGTCGTGAGCCTGGGCATCCAGGCTTTTTTCAATATCCGTCGCCAATTTCTTGCCAAACTCAACGCCCCACTGATCAAACGGATTGATGCCCCATAAAACGCCCTCGGTAAAGACTTTATGTTCATAAAGCGCCAAGAGCGATCCAAGCTGTTTAGCATCAAGCTGAGGCAAAACGATTAGTGTGGAGGGGCGTCCGCCAGGATGCACGCGGTGTTGAGCGAGCCGAGCCGCAATGACAGGATCTTTTTCAGTTTGACTGACAACGGCCAAGGCCTGTTCGAAAGATTTTCCTTCGCGCAGTGCGGCGCGTTGCGCCAAACAGTTTGCAATCAGTAAGCGGTGATGGCGGGTATGCTGGTGGTCGGGTTTGGCGCACAAAACAAAATCAACGGGTGCGCCTTTACCGTCTTGGTGTAACCACTGAAAAAAAGTGTGTTGGCCATCGGTACCGGGCATGCCCCATACCGCTGGACTGCTCGGCACGTCGAGGGTGCTGCCATCGAGTTGGGTTGATTTGCCTAAAGATTCCATTTCGAGCTGTTGCAGCCAAGGCACCAAGTGGCGCAGGCGAGCGTCATAGGGACACAGGGCAAACGATGCGTAGCCCAGCACGCTGCAGTTTGCGACCGCGCTTAAGGCCATCTGTATCGGGGCATTGCGTGCTATTGGCGCATTCAAAAAATGCTCATCCATTTCTGCGGCGCCGCGGCGCATGTCATTCAAAACATGGGTACCCAACCCCAGGGCAATAGGTAAACCAATAGACGACCAAAGTGAATAGCGGCCACCCACCCAATCCCAGAATTCAAAAATACGATCTGCGCGAATGCCAAACGCGCGCGCTGCAGCGGGGTTTGCGGTGACGGCAACAAAATGCTCGAGTGGATTTTTTACGCCATTAGCTTTAAACCAATCGATCGCGCGTGCAGCGTTGGCGAGGGACTCAGTGGTAGTAAAGGATTTGGACGAAATGATCACGAGCGTATCAAGTGGATCGAGCCCGTCAAGCGCGCCCGTGATCGCGTGCGCATCTACGTTTGAGGCAAAACGAATCGTGCGTCGTCCGGCCACGCCCGCAAGAGACTCAACGGCGAGCCTGGGCCCCCAAT
>JBAXLV010000475.1:0-2546 GCA_037134635.1 Alcaligenaceae bacterium | reverse complement strand
TGACGCCCCTGCAACTAAAACGGTTTATTTCTGTGGCTGTAAGCAGTCAAAGAATGGTGCGCTCTGTGACGGCAGCCATAACGCTCTTTGATGCTTTTACTGAAAATAGCGCGAGTGTCTAAACGCTGCATATGACAACAGCATCTGCTACGTGTGGCGTACTAGAACTGCTTGATGCACTTGTGTTAATCGGCGCTTGGGTCACTCAGTTAATCAGTTAATCAGCGCTTGAGTAGTTCAGTAACTTACGAGCACTTTCTGCCCCAGTTACTGGAAGCCCTTGCGGGTCAAGTAAGCCAAGTTGCACCAGCACGCTGGCTTGATCCCAATAGATATGTTCGTGCGTGAGTTTAAGATTTTCAATTCCGGCGACCACAACGAAGGCGATTTCGACCTTTTTGTTGGTCGGTGCGATGTTGGGGACCATCCACTCGATTTCTGCAGTGTGTGTAAACGAAATCACCAACTCCTGAACGACTCTCGTGCGTCCAACCGTAACCGAAACGGTCTCGAACTGCACATCCGGAGGAAAGAATTTTCCGACAAGATGGTTTGAATAGAATTTTTTGACGCCTTCGTAACCATCGCCGCCAATCATATTAGGCACGTTTAAAAGATGCGGATCGTCGTTCATGGTCGACATCGTGGTGGCCATGTCGCCTTGCATCTCTGCGGCGATGTGTTTTTCAAGCACATTCAACATGTCTTGTTCGTCAGGCGAATAAGTCATACGGTATCGCTCCATGCAAGTCATTGGCCTTGCAGTATTACCGCACAAATCTTGTTATCGTTGACGCTAAGATAACGCTTAGCCCCTGCGTGGCATACTGTTTGCTGAATCGAATGGCTCTTTGCGCGTTAAGACGTGCCGTCTCGTAGAACATGGTTCGAATAGAGTGGCACGTGGGTTCTGACTTGCGAGCTAATGTTGTGAGTAAAAAATAACCGAGTGACCAGTTAAATCTTTGTCGATCGCAGTGAAACCAAGCGAATATGATTAGAGCCACTGCAGTCAAAACAGTACCCGAACGCCAGCGGGGCCTCGGTCGCTGGGTATCGCGCGTTCCGTTCTACTACGGTTGGGTATTGATCGGTATCGCCTTCATTACGATCGCGATCGGGATTAGCGCCCGCACTTCATTTTCACTCTTGTTGCCACCCCTCATCGACGAGTTTCACTGGTCACGCGGCCTGGCGTCTGGGTCTTTTGCGTTTGGGTTTTTAGTGTCAGCGGTGCTGAGCCCCACGGTTGGGCAGGTGATGGACCGCTACGGGCCTCGTTTCTTGTTGCTCGCGGGTGCCTGCCTCACCGCGTTGGGCTTGTTTCTGGCCACCATGATGCAAGAAGCTTGGCAGCTTTATGCAACCCTCGGGTTTCTTGTGGGGGGCGGTACTAACCTGATGGGGTTTAGTGTTCACTCGATCTTTTTGCCCAACTGGTTTGTACGCCGCCGTGGCCTGGCGTTAGGTATCGCGTTTTCAGGGGCTGGGGTTGGGGCGTTGGTGATTTTGCCTTGGCTGCAAGAGATTATCCTTAGCGCAGGTTGGCGTGACTCGTGTTTGGCACTCGGGTCAGTCGTATTGTTTGTACTTGCGCCACTTAGTTTTTTTGTACGGCAGCGCCCTGAGGAGTTGGGGCTTGAGCCAGACGGGCAGCGTGGTCAAACTCAGGCCGAAGTCAGTGCGAGGGTGTCAAACGTTGTTGATCTCGCCTGGGTAAATGCCGAATGGACAATTGCAAAGGCGATGCGAACCCATCGGTTTTGGTGCATCATTTTTGGTTATTTTTGCGCACTCTTTGCTTGGTATGCGGTGCAAGTACATCAAACAAAATATCTTGTAGAAATTGGCTTTAGCCCAGCCACGTCGGCCTGGGCGCTGGCACTTGTAAGCGCCTTTGGTATGTTTGGCCAAATCGGCATGGGCGCACTCTCTGATCGGATTGGTCGAGAGTGGGCGTGGGCCGCAAGTTGCTTGGGTTCAGCGATCTCGTGCGTGGCCCTGCTTGCTCTGGAAGGTACGCCCACTCTGTGGTTGCTGTATGTGATGGTGATTTCACAGGGCATGTTGGGCTATGGCATGACTTCGTTAATGGGGCCCATTGTGATGGAAATTTTTCAAGGAAAATCTTTCGGCTCGATCTTCGGGGTGGTGACGATCGCAGTGATGGCCGGAGGCGCCGTGGGACCGTGGGCGACAGGCGTGATTTACGATGAGACGGGCAGTTATCGCGTCGCCTTTGCGCTCTCGTTTGTGTGTTGCTTGCTAGCGAGTATCGCGATCTGGATCGCCGCGCCGCGCAAGGTGCGGTTGGTGCAAGGAAGGGTTAAGCGGTGATGTGGCACACGCCAAAACCTTAACTTGACCTTTATGGCTTAGTAATCATCTCTTTAATTACCTTGCCGTTCTTGACATGAATAAACGGTGTACCTGTCTCAAAAGACACTTTGCGGGCAAGCTTGCGTGCGCGCTTCAACGCTTTAATCATTGCATCTATATCATCGGGTTGCGCAAATTTTTTATTTGGCATGAGTTCTACCTTTTCG
>JBAXLV010000474.1:0-2550 GCA_037134635.1 Alcaligenaceae bacterium | reverse complement strand
AGAATAAGAGTTTCCGAAACTCTCGATACAGGTTCGATTCCTGTCGGGCGCACCAGTTTTGCCTTCTAGGCGCTACCTTCGCCGGGGTGCTTCAACGCCGCGTGAAACCGTGCAACATACTGGTCAAAACCCTCTGAATCACTGGTTTCTAAGGCTAATTGGCTTGCGAGCGATTGTTCGGCTTGTTGGGTCGCTAATAAGTGCTCGTCTGAAGTTAGCCCGATTTTGCGGAAGGTATCTGCATGTTGGCGGCTTTGCTCGAGCGCATAGTCTTGATACGAGTGGCCGCTGGTTTTTAAATCCGCCAAAATACGGGCCGACGGGGTGCGCTCTGGGCTGAGAACTTTCTCGCGCTGTGCAGAGATTGCCTGCGGGTAGCGGTCGTCTTTCAGTGAGGCACCCAGGGTATCCGCACACTGGCCAATCTGATCCAGCAATTGTTCGGCCCAATCAGCCAACGAAATGTCCTGGCCATCGCGCTTGAGTTGCAAGTCTGGCGCTCGGCCTTGTTTGACGACGTTTGAAAAATTGCCAGCGCTTTCAGGGCACCAGCCACTATCGGCGAACGGAGGGCTCTCTTGAACCGCACAAAAGAGTAAAAACGCATCAACAAAGCGTGCGGTTTGTTCTGCAATCCCCAGAGGTTCGGTTGGATCGATATCTAGGCAGCGTACCTCAATGTATTGAATGCCACGTTCAGCGAGTGCTGTGATGGGTCGTTCGCAGGGGCCAGTGGTACGCTTCGGCCGGATGCTTGAGTAGAACTCATTTTCAATTTGGAGGATATTGGCATTGAGCTGTATCCATTGGCCATCACGATGGGTGCCAATTTTTTGATAGTCTGGCCAAGGCGTTGTGACCGCATCGTAGAGTCGCTGTAAAAACATGGTGAGGTCGTTATAGCAAAGCTTCAGGCCCGACTGCGCTTTATTTTGATAGCCCAGATCGCTCATGCGCAAACTGGTTGCGTAGGGCAGATAGAGGGTGTGATCGCCCAGTGCTGTGAGGCCTGCAGTTTGACCCCGCAAGAACTCGCGCGATACGGCTGGAGACGAGCCGAACAGATACATGAGTAACCAGCTATACCGCGTGAAATTACGGATCAGCGAGATATAGCCCGCCGAGCGCCGGTCTTTGGCATCGACTTGAGGCAGCTCGAGTGCGTCCCAAAACGACTCATCGAATGAAAAGTTGTAGTGCACGCCAGCAATGCATTGCATGGTTTTGCCGTAACGTTCGGCAAGCCCTCGGCGATACACGTGTTTAATCATGCCGGTATTTGAGGTGCCGTACCAGGCGATCGGAATCTCGGCATCGCTGGGTAGCTGGGCGGGCATCGAGTGGTTCCAGAGCAGCTCATCGGTCAGCGTGGTGGCCACGACTCGGTGTACCTGATCGAGCTCGGTCATCAGTGACCCGACGCTATGGTGCGTGCCTGTTATGAGTTCGAGCAAGGCTTCTGAGTAGTCGGTGGTAATCGTGGGGTGGGTGAGCGCCGAACCCAGTGCCTTGGGATGTGGCTGTGCCGACAGCCTTCCGCGCAGGTCGACCCGCAAACCCTCTTTTTCGATGCCACGCAGCGACAGGCCCAAAATCTTTGGGTTGGATTGCAGTTGGGCGAGGCGTTTGGACAACAGTGAAGACACGGACAATCCTAGGGTGAAGCAAAAGGTGATTTTAAGGGAATTGTGGGTTGTTCTGTTTCGGAGCAGAATCAACGAAAATGTGACAAATCGAGGTCAGGGTCTCAGGATGGGCAAATGAACAAGGTTAAATTATTGTTAGTGCTGTTAAGCGCCCTTTGGCTAGCAGGCTGTACACCCGACTATAACTGGCGCGAACTGTCTGTTGCCGATGATCGTGCGGTGGTGATGTTCCCGTCGCGCGTAAAAACGGAGCAGCGCACGCTCCAGGTTGAGGGTATGGACTTGGTGTTTTCGTTGACTTCTGCAGCCGTTGATCAGGCGGTTTTTTCGGTGGGTTACGCACCACTGGATCCTAAGCTTGAGCCCGTGCAAATTGAGCGTTTGGTGCGGACGTTCGCGACGGCGCTTGCGGCTAGGGTGGGTCAGCCTCCTGCGGCGCAGGCTTTTACGGGTGAAGTTTTTCAGTTTGAGTCGGTGGTGGCAGGCCAGCCTTCGCGGCTGATGGGCCGGGTATTGACCCACCGGGGCATGCTGATCCAGGTTGTGGTGTCTGGCCCTAAAAAGTCGTTATCGATAGAGAATGCGACTGAATTTATGCGTTCGCTGGTTCTGCGATAGGCAAGACGGGTTGGGTAGCCGGTGCTTTTGCGGGCTTTGTTGTCGAGCTATGCAACAGGTTTTGTCGCAGGGCGAGCGCGACAGCGGCCTGACGACCATATACGTTAAGTTTTCGGCAGGCGTTGAGCAGATGAAAGTTGATCGTGCGCTCGCTCAGCCCCAGAATGAGGGCGGTTTCCCAACTGGTTTTGCCAAAGGACACCCATTCGAGGCATTCGAGTTCTCGTTCTGAGAGGGTGGGCTGTGTCATGGGGTTTCTAGCTCCTGCTACGGCTAATTTTTGAAT
>JBAXLV010000473.1:0-2555 GCA_037134635.1 Alcaligenaceae bacterium | reverse complement strand
GACCGGGAGCCGTGAGGCAATCGAGTTGCGTGATGGCGACAAATCGCGCTACCTCGGTAAGGGCGTATTACGCGCCGTCGAAAATTTGAACACTGAAATCTCTGAAGCGCTGATGGGTCTTGACGCCCAAGAGCAAACGTTTTTAGATCGCACACTCATTGAACTCGATGGTACCGAAGGCAAATCACGCTTGGGTGCGAATTCAATTTTGGCGGCGAGTATGGCCGTCGCACGTGCTGCAGCCGACGAATCAGGGTTGTCACTCTATCGTTATTTCGGCGGCAGTGGGCCAATGAGCATGCCCGTACCTATGATGAACGTCATCAATGGCGGTGCGCATGCAAACAATACGCTTGATATGCAAGAACTCATGATTTTGCCGGTGGGTGCAAAAAGCTTTAGGCAAGCAATGCAGATGGGCGCTGAAACCTTTCATGCGCTGAAAAAGATCATTCACGACCAAGGTATGTCGACGGCAGTCGGCGATGAGGGTGGTTTCGCGCCTAATGTGCCCAATCACGAAGCGGCAATTCAATTGATCTTGCGTGCGATCGAAAACGCGGGTTACGAGCCGGGCACACAAATCGCCTTGGGCCTGGATTGTGCCGCGTCAGAGTTTTATCGCGACGGCAAATACACGCTTGAAGGTGAAGGCGGTATTTCGCTGACTTCTAAAGAGTTGACCAACCTCTTGGCAACCTGGTGCGATAAATATCCGATTATTACAATTGAAGACGGCATGGCCGAAAACGATTGGGATGGTTGGAAACATCTTACCGAACAATTGGGCAAAAAGATTCAGTTAGTGGGCGATGATCTATTTGTGACCAATACTAAAATCCTGAAGCAGGGCATCGAGCGTGGTGTGGCGAATTCGATTTTGATCAAAATTAATCAAATCGGCACTTTGACTGAAACCTTTGCAGCTATTGAAATGGCAAAGCGCGCCGGTTACACTGCGGTCGTTTCGCATCGATCTGGTGAAACTGAAGATTCAACGATTGCCGATATTGCGGTGGCCACCAACGCCATGCAGATCAAAACAGGCTCGTTGTCGCGTTCAGATCGTATGGCTAAGTATAATCAGCTGCTCAGAATCGAAGAAGAACTTGCTGAAGTGGCCAGTTATCCTGGTCTTGAGGCTTTTTACAACCTGCGCTAAGTTTGCGCGAATGGCTTGTCTGAGCGGCGGTTAACCGTCCTTCAGGCAAACACGAGGTGGTATGCGTCTGTTGCTGTTGGTGCTTGTTGCGCTAGCTGGTCTGATCCAATATCCCTTGTGGATGGGTCGGGGTGGTTGGTTGACTGTCTGGGACATGCAAGAGCATGTCGCTTCTCAGCGCGCCATTAACGATGGTTTGCGTGCGCGTAACGTCGCGTTGCTTGCTGAAGTTGATGATTTGCGCACGGGCACCGAGGCTGCAGAAGAGCGCGCCCGTGCCGAACTGGGCATGATGCGGCAAGGTGAGCTCTTCGTTCAGGTTTTGCCGCCTGATGTAAAGCCTCCCGAAGTTAAGCCATCACCCAAAGCAAATCGGCCACCAGCCGCTGCTGCCAAGCCTGCGACGGCGACGCGCTAACGCGCACGCTTTAGCCCATCGCCGTGTAGCACAACCTGATGTGTCAGATGTATCGCAATCAATCCGTGTCGACGGGCTTGGCTCACAAGCTCGTTTTGTGACGAGTCTTGCGATACCGAGCCAATTTTGAGCAACTGACGCAGCCAAGGTTGCATAGGTTCGTGTAGATAAATTAAATCTAACTGTAGGCGTCGCGGCTTGAATTGCGTAGCCTCTATCTGCCAAAGCGGCAAGCCATAGATCGACCGATAGCGTGCAAGGGTTGCGTCGCGATGTTGCGCCGTACTGAGATGCTTTCCTGCCGGGGCGAAGCGCGGCAGTAGCGCTTGTGCAAACCGTTGATTGATTACGTTTGAATCGCCGGCGCTGACGCTTGCCGCGCGGCCCGCCTCATGACGCGCTAAACCCGCAAGCTGTTTGACCTGATGCACCTGAACCAATTCGACACCCAGCAAGCATACGAAAATGACGGGTATTGCGAACAAGGTGGCTTCTAGGGTGCTGGCACCGCCTTGCCTACAAAAGGGAGTCAATCGTCGCATGCGCTGTAGTCTGCATGTGGGCGGTAAAGCTGTCTAGACGCAACATTACGCATCGCTGTACAGCGGGTTAAACTATTGACGTCTTCTTTAAGGATTAGCTATGAATTCGTCTGCCGCATCGTTTCCTTATTTTCCTGGTATTCGTTTATTGCATTCGCCTGGGCCTTCTAATGTGCCAAAGGCAGTGCTCGATGCCTTGACCAGGCAGCCGATCGATATGGGCGATCCACGCGTCGACGCCTGTGTCGACGCCTGTGAGCGAGGCCTTCAAGGTTTGCTCAACACGGCAAACGCAGACATCTTTTTATATGCCGCAAACGGCCATGGCGTCTGGGAAGCCATGATTGTGAATTTATTGGCACCCGGTCAAAAAGTGCTAATCCCCGGTACCGGACATTTTTCTGATTCATGGGCACTGATGGCTGAGGCGATG
>JBAXLV010000472.1:0-2556 GCA_037134635.1 Alcaligenaceae bacterium | reverse complement strand
CTTGGGGCCTAAAGACATGAACGTCGCCCAGATCTACGACAGTTTTTCGCTGCACGTCCCGCTCGCCCTCGAAGGCTACGGCTATTGCGCAGTCGGTGAGGCCGGAAAGTTTTTAACTGAGCAAGGCATCGGTCCCGGTGGTGCGCTCGCCGTCAACACCAGTGGTGGGCACCTCTCCGACAGTTACATGCAAGGCTGGAACCATCAGATAGAATCGATCAAACAATTACGAGGCACCGCGGGCAAACGACAAGTGGATGACTGCCGCTTCGTGCACTATTCATCAGATGTTGCTGGAAAAGCAATGTCAATAATCTATGGGCGCTAACATGACCCAATATCCAACACTCCCCGTCATGCCCAGAAGAGTCATGGGCCTTTACGACAAGCCCTTTTGGGATCACGTGCAACAACGCAGCATGTGCCTACAGCGCTGCGGTCACTGCCATGCGTTTCAGTATCCGCCAGGTCCAGTTTGTTCTGCCTGCCTGTCAGAAGATTTGAAGTGGACAAAAGTTTCAGGGCGAGCCACTATTTTAAGTTGGGTCATTTTTCATCGAAAATATCTTGAAGGCTATCCAGCCCCCTACAACGTCATTACGGTCAGGCTCGAAGAAGGGCCCATTATGGTCAGCAACCTTGACGGAGCACACCCAGAAGGCTCATGGATTGGGACAAAGGTTGATTTGCACTACGCCGAGATGGCTGAGGGTCTACTTCTACCTCGTTTTAAACTCAGCGCTAAACAGTAGGCGATAATAGGCGCCTAGCCATTCCTAATGAAGCACGCTGTCATGAACAAACGCGACATGGTCATCCAGAGCATCGTTTATCTGCGTGGACCCAATATTTGGACCTACTACTCTGCCCTTGAGGCGGTCATTGATATCGGAGACCTCGAGGATTGCCCCTCTGACGTCGTGCCCGGGCTCTACGAAAGACTCGTCGCCTGGCTACCTAGTTTGATTGAACACCGCTGCAGCCCGGGCGTACGGGGCGGCTTTTTACAGCGCCTCAGAACCGGGACTTGGCCTTGTCACATCCTTGAACATGTCACCCTGGCGTTACAAGACCTTGCCGGCGTACCCGGACATGGTTTTGGTCGAGCGCGCGAAACTGAAAAGCGCGGTGTCTACAAAGTGGTTGTGAGTGGCTGGCAAGAGGAAGTCACTCGCGCTGCGCTCTATGCTGGTCGCGACTTAGTCATGGCGGCGATCGAAGATCAGCCCTATGATCTCGAGGCAGCACTTGAGCATCTCAGGGATCTGACACAAGACTTGTGCTTAGGGCCAAGCACAGCCTCGATGGTGATTGCAGCCGAAGATCGCGACATTCCAGCGGTCCGTTTAAACCAAGGTAACTTAGTTCAGTTTGACTACGGCAATCAGCAACGCCGCATCTGGACTGCCGAAACAGATCAAACGAGCGCGATCGCTGAAACCATTTCGCGCGACAAAGATTTAACCAAATCCATTCTCGAATCATGCGGCGTACCCATTCCTCAGGGACGGGCCGTTGAAAACGCGCAGGATGCCTGGCAAGCGGCCCAAGACCTCGGGCTTCCAGTCGTGGTCAAACCCGTGGACGGCAACCACGGTCGTGGCGTATTTATCAATCTAGAAACCCAACAAGAAATCGAATCCGCTTATGCCGTGGCCGTAGATGAGGGCTCGGGCGTTTTGGTCGAACGCTTCATCCGCGGCAACGAACATCGACTGCTGATTGTGGGAGGTAAACTTGCGGCCGCCGCAAAAGGCCAGGCTGCATTCGTCGTCGGAGACGGTACCCATACAATCGACCAATTGATTGCGCTGCAAATTAATTCAGATCCTCGCCGAGGCAACGGCGAAGAACAACCCTTGAACCCCGTTCGGATTGACTCTGCCGCAAGGCTTGAGCTCAAGCGTCAAGGCTTTGATGCGAAAAGTATTGCTCCTGCTGGGTGCGAGATCTTGATTCAGCGCAATGGCAACGTCGCCTTCGACTGCACAGATGATGTGCACCCCGATGTCGCAGAGATTGCTGCACTTGCGGCTAAGGCCGTCGGCTTAGACGTTGCAGGGATCGACTTGGTCACCGAAAACATCTCGCGTCCGCTCGCAGAAACCGGTGGGGCAATCGTTGAGGTCAATGCGGGCCCCGGCCTTTTGATGCACCTCAAGCCCGCAGAAGGCCAATCGCGCAATGTTGGCCAGGTCATCATCGAGCATATGTTTCCACCCGCCCACTACAAAACGTTTCCCTTAATCGGGGTCACCGGAGCAACAGGCACTACGCTCACTACCCTTCTCATGTTTCATTTGCTCAAACTCAACGGCTTGTGCACCGGACTCGCGAACGTAGATGGCGTTCAGGTGGATGACCGAAAACTAAATACGTCTGTGTCGTCGAGCTGGTCGGATACTCAACGACTACTTCTCAATTGTCAGATACAAGCTGCTGTGGTTGAAAACGACGGCATGCAAATCCTGACCCAGGGACTTGACTACATCAAGTGCCTGGTCGGCATCGTCACTGACATTCACTTCAGCGATGCCTTTAAAGGCCCTAGCGTGG
>JBAXLV010000471.1:0-2560 GCA_037134635.1 Alcaligenaceae bacterium | reverse complement strand
CACGGCTTTTGGAAACAAAAGCCTTGGCGTGTTAACTCGCATGCGCGCTGAAGTTGTGTCGCAGGCAGTTGGGCTGGGCGATAAGCCTGAGCTCGATCGCCTCGTTGGCGCGGTCAAAGTGCAGTTAGATGATTTTTTAGCGGGTCGCATTGATGCTCTTTATATTGCGACTAATCGCTTCGTTAACACAATGAAGCAAGAACCAACTTTTGTTCGTTTGCTGCCGTTACCTGGCAAATTGGCAGATCCCTATAACTTGGCTTCGGCGACTGCCGCTGTAAATAGCGAAAGCACAACGGCAGACCACGGCTGGGATTACATCTACGAACCTGACGCTCAAACAGTCATCGACGAGTTACTGCAACGCTACGTCGAAGGCCTTGTGTATCAAGGTGTCGCAGAAAGCATGGCCTCAGAGCAATCTGCCCGTATGGTGGCGATGAAAGCCGCTTCGGACAATGCGAAGAAGGTGATTGGTGACTTGCAACTTGTCTTTAACAAGACTCGTCAGGCTGCCATTACCAAAGAAATTTCAGAAATCGTGGGGGGCGCCGCGGCCGTCTAGAGGTTTAGATTGCTTCCCGGTATCTCATCAGAATTTATCAAGTAAGGATCAAACATGAACAACGGAACCATCGTTCAGTGCATCGGCGCAGTGGTGGATATTCAGTTCCCCCGCGATCACATGCCCAACATCTATGAGGCACTTCGCCTAACAGATGAGTCATCAGCATTTGCTGAAAAAGGCTTGACCTTTGAGGTGCAGCAGCAACTTGGTGACGGCGTCGTCCGTACGATTGCGCTCGGACCAAGCGACGGCTTGCGTCGCGGAATGGCAGTCGCTAAGACTGGCGCACCAATCTCGGTGCCTGTTGGTGTGGGTACGCTGGGTCGCATTATGGACGTGCTCGGTCGTCCGATCGATGACGCAGGTCCAATCGATAGTAAAGAACTGCGTGCTATTCATCAAAATGCACCAAAGTTTGATGAACTGTCACCTTCGGTTGAATTGCTTGAAACCGGTATCAAAGTGATTGACTTGGTTTGCCCCTTTGCTAAAGGCGGCAAGGTCGGTTTGTTTGGTGGCGCCGGTGTAGGCAAGACCGTGAATATGATGGAGCTCATCAACAACATCGCAAAGCAGCACAGCGGTTTGTCTGTATTTGCTGGCGTGGGTGAGCGGACTCGTGAAGGTAACGACTTTTATCACGAGATGGAAGAGTCAAAGGTTCTTGATAAGGTCGCGATGGTGTTCGGTCAGATGAACGAGCCACCAGGTAACCGTCTGCGCGTGGCGTTGACCGGCTTGACGATGGCCGAGAAGTTCCGTGACGAAGGCCGTGACATTCTGTTCTTCGTTGACAATATTTATCGCTACACCTTGGCCGGTACAGAAGTGTCTGCGCTGCTGGGTCGTATGCCTTCAGCTGTGGGTTACCAACCAACCCTGGCCGAAGAGATGGGTAAGTTGCAAGAGCGTATTACCTCGACCAAGCAAGGTTCGATCACTTCGGTACAAGCTGTTTACGTGCCTGCCGATGACTTGACCGATCCTTCGCCTGCAACAACCTTTCAGCATTTGGACTCAACGGTTGTGCTATCGCGTGATATCGCTGCGCTTGGTATTTATCCTGCGGTTGATCCGCTCGATTCGACTAGTCGCCAGCTTGATCCACACGTCGTGGGTGAAGAGCATTACAACGTGGCGCGTGGTGTGCAGCAAACCTTGCAGCGTTATAAAGAATTGCGCGACATTATTGCTATTTTGGGTATGGATGAGTTGTCGCCTGAAGATAAGCAAGCTGTTGCCCGTGCTCGTAAAATTCAACGTTTCTTGTCACAGCCGTTCCATGTGGCCGAAGTGTTTACGGGTTCACCAGGTAAGTATGTTCCGCTGTCCGAAACCATTCGTGGTTTCCGTATGATCGTCGAAGGTGAGTGCGATGCGCTTCCTGAACAGGCGTTCTACATGGTCGGTTCGATCGACGAAGCCTTCGAGAAAGCCAAGAAACTCCAATAAGGATCCATCATGGCTACCATCAAAGTCGACGTCGTTAGTGCAGAGACCTCTCTGTACTCGGGCGATGCAAAATTTGTAGTACTGCCCGGTGAGGCGGGTGAGCTTGGCATTTTGCCCGGCCACACGCCGCTGATCTCGCGCATTCGACCTGGTTTGGTGCGTATTGTTCTAGAAGATAATTCTGAAGAGAGCATTTTCGTGGCAGGTGGTTTGCTAGAGGTGCAGCCTGGTCATGTCACTGTGTTGTCTGACACTGCGATTCGGGGCGGCGATCTCGACGAAGAGAAAGCTGAAGCAGCACGTCGCGCAGCGCAAGAAGCATTGCGAGATGCGAAAGATCAGGCAAGCATGGATGTTGTGAAAGCTGAGCTTGATATGTTGGCTGCGCAAGCGGTCGCTGCTCGTCGGATTCGCGAAATCACTAGCAAGCATTAATTGCGCTGATCGTTGTTTGGTTGCGCAGTTGGTTAAAAAACACGCTCATGTGAGCGTGTTTTTTTTGCACTTGAAATCGCATTTGTACATTGCGTAAAAGTGCTG
>JBAXLV010000470.1:0-2562 GCA_037134635.1 Alcaligenaceae bacterium | reverse complement strand
CTCCGAACAGTTGTTCACTGAACGCACACCGTGCGCTGCTCGTGATTACTGGCCCCAACATGGGTGGCAAATCCACCTATATGCGGCAGGTTGCGCTGATTGCTTTATTAGCGCGCATCGGCAGTTTTGTGCCCGCAACCAGCGCTTCAATCGGCCCCCTGGATCGGATCTTTACCCGAATCGGTGCGGCAGATGATCTGGCGGGCGGACGCTCGACATTCATGATGGAAATGATTGAAGCCGCTGCGATTTTGGCTTCGAGTTCAGCACAAAGTCTTGTACTGATGGATGAGATCGGTCGCGGTACGTCGACTTATGATGGCTTGGCGCTCGCTTGGTCCATTGCACAACGTCTGGTCACGCATAATCGTGCGCTCACCTTATTTGCCACGCACTATTTTGAAATCACCCGCATGCCTAACGAACAGTCGAACACAGCAAACGTTCATCTTGCCGCAGCCGAATCCCCCACAGGCATTGTGTTTTTGCACGAAGTAAAAGATGGGCCTGCAAGTCGTAGCTACGGGATTCAGGTTGCGCAGCGTGCGGGCATCCCACAAGCGGTGATTCGTCACGCGACTCGCGAACTTGAACGACTAGAGTCGCAAGGGGCACCCACCCCGCAATTAGGTTTGTTTGGCGAAGTCGTAAATGCTGAAGCCGAAATGCAGGCGACGGCTGACTTAAAGGAAGCGCAAGAAGCATTGCAACAAGCCTTAGCCGCGCTCGACCCCGACACCTTAAGCCCGCGCGAAGCACTTGACGCGCTGTATCAACTTAAAAAGCTGCAACCTTGAATCCAAACGAGCCTTTAGCCCTACTAGGTGGGTTGACGCCCACTCAGTTCATGAAGACCTACTGGCAACGCAAGCCGTTGCTGGTGCGCCAGGCCTTTGCAGACTTCAAACCGCCAGTCTCTGCTGCCAAGCTTAAAAAAATGAGTCGCCACGATGAGGTTGAGTCTCGACTTGTTTGGCGCAAGCGCGGGCAATGGCAGATGGATCGCGGGCCCTTTGCACGTTTACCTAAGGCCTCAGCGCCAGATTGGTCATTGTTGGTGCAAAGCGTTGATGTGCATGACGACGCAGCCTGCGCGTTGATGAACCAGTTTCGTTTTGTACCCGATGCACGGCTGGATGATTTGATGATCAGTTTGGCCACCCAAGGCGGCGGAGTGGGCCCACACTTTGACAGTTACGACGTATTTTTATTGCAAGGCCAGGGAAGACGACGCTGGCAGATCAGTCAACAGAGTGATCTGACGTTGATTTCTGGGCTGTCCCTGAAGATTTTGAAACATTTCATACCAGAACAAGAATTTATTCTTGAGCCGGGTGACATGCTGTATCTGCCCCCTCAAGCCGCACACGACGGTGTTGCGCTAGATAACGATTGCATGACGATTTCAATCGGCTTTCGGGCACCCGATCAGGCTGCACTGGCGCGCGGCATGCTCGAGGCCGCCGCCGATCAAATCGTTGCGCGTGCGGGGCTTGCAAGCGGCCCCTATGGCGAACCTCCTCTGCCTGGTCCCAAGCTCAATGCCCTGTATCGCGACGCGGGCCAAGCCGCAACTAATCAGCCCGCGCAAATCCCCGAGGGCCTCATTGACGCCGCAGTAAGGTCCGTTTCAAAAATTCAATTTAATGCAAGGCTTGCCGAGCGCTTTTTAGGTTGCTGGCTGACTGAGCCTAATCAGGCTGCAGTGTTTGATGAGGACGAAAGCGATGGGACCGATGATCAACACGATGAGGCGGCGCCTTATACCCACTGGGTACTTGATCGTCGCACCCGCATGCTTTATCGCGGCAAACAATTATTTATTAACGGTGAAGTCGCGCCCGTTCAGGCTGAGTCTGGCCTAAAGCTTTTAGCCGATGCCCGCGAGTTAGCCGGAACAAATCCCGCAGCACAAAAACTGACGCCTGAAGCGGTTGAGGCTTTAAAAGATTGGCTTGAGGCGGGCTGGCTTCATTTGATCCGCAAATGAAGCTAACCGACGCTCTACTTCAACTCGTCTGTAAACACCCTGCCTTCTCAATAAACTTAATCACTTCATCCAGGCCTTCGCCCGTCTTTAAGTTGGTCATGACCCAGGGGCGATCTGCGCGCATGCGGGCGGTGTCGTGGCGCATGATGTCAAGGTTGGCACCGACGTAGGGTGCGAGATCAATTTTGTTGATCACTAACAGGTCGCTACGGGTGATGCCAGGGCCACCCTTGCGCGGGATTTTTTCGCCTCCGGCCACGTCGATCACATAAATGGTGAGATCAGACAGATCAGGGCTAAAGGTTGCCGCTAAATTGTCGCCACCGGATTCGATAAAAATTAAATCCAGATCTGGAAACCGTTTTTGCATACGATCGATCGCTTCAAGATTGATCGACGCATCTTCGCGAATCGCGGTGTGCGGGCAACCACCCGTTTCAACACCCATGATGCGATCTGCAGTGAGCGCCTCAGCAGCGACAAGCAAGCGCTCGTCTTCTTTGGTGTAGATGTCGTTGGTTACCACAGCAAGTTTGTACTGGTCGCGCATGCGCTTGCACAAGACTTCAACT
>JBAXLV010000469.1:0-2562 GCA_037134635.1 Alcaligenaceae bacterium | reverse complement strand
AACCGTGTTGTCTGCGTATGCGGATCGCTCGCGCAGTTCGGACATTGTTTTGGCTGTTCAAATGGCCGCTTTCTCATCTTTGCTGGCATTAACGTTTTCATTTGATGAACCGCTCAAAGGAGAGGCCGGGATCAAGCCAGAGCCAATTATTGAAGTGATTCAAACCATTACCAAAAGAACGAGTTAAGGCTTAACCAGGTGATCGGAGATTCAAATGTCTGACTGGCTTTACGCACAATCTGAAGTGATGATTTTTGTGATCGGCTTGGTTGTGTCGGTCGGCATCATGTATCTATTGTCTTTTTTATTAAAGAAGACATCCATCCTGACTGATATTTCTGATCACGAGAAAGAGTTCTTAATTGCGATCCAATCGGGCTTGGTAGCATTAAGTGCCATCGTGTTGAGTTTCTCATTGGTGATCGTGATTACCAACTACGAGCATGTCGACACGAATGTCAGTTCTGAAGCGTCGCGAATTAATGATGCTGATCGTTTGTTAAGCCAATACGGCGATCCACAATTATTGGATATTCGTAAAAAATTAACGGCTTACACCGAGGCGATCGTCAAGGATGAGTGGCCCAAGCTCGCGCGTAAACAAGAGAGCGCAGAGGTCGCGGCTTTATATAGTTCAATTTCAACAGAGATTGGAAAAATTAATCCGACCACAATGCGCGAGTCTGTGATCTTCGCTGAGTTACTGAAGAAAACAAACGAGATGGCAGAGCTGCGTGAAACGCGCATAGAGAGCTCTCATGTTGGCTTGCATGCGATTTATTGGATTGTGAACATTGCAATCCTTTTTAGCGTGTTATTTATGTCTGCGCTTGGCTTGATCCTGAACCGGTGGCTGACCGCGATTGGGATCACGATGGAATTGGCAGCCCTAATCGGCTTGATGACGATCGTTTTTGCGTGCGATCAGCCATTTAAGGGCTCAGTGTCGATCAAGCCCGAATCTATTGCCAGTACGCTGACCGCGATACAAGCGCGGCAGAAATAGACGGGCTGGACGGAGCTGGCAAGCAAGTAGGGCGTTTGCCGGCGCCAGCTCAGGTTGCTGAGTCGCTAGGCGGTGTATCAAGGCCGCCCACGCGAGCGTCTTCAAACACTCGGCGCTCTTGTACAAGCTGTGCGGCAACAGCCACTGCAATTTCGGCAGGGGTGCGGCTTCCGATCTGTAGGCCAACCGGTCCGTGTAAGCGACTGATATCGGCTTCAGTCAAATCAAAGCTTAGCAAACGCTCGCGGCGCTTTTGTTGGTTGCGTCCGGATCCCAGCGCACCCACATAAAAAGCTTTCGAGCGCAGTGCCTCGAGCAGCGCCATGTCATCAAGCTTTGGATCGTGCGTAATCGCGACGATCGCGGTGCGAGCATCCGTTTGAATTTCAAGCACTGCATCATCTGGCATGCCCGGCTGCAGCGCCACGCCTGGCATGTTCCAGTCGGCGGTAAATTCTTCACGCGGATCGCACACGATCACTTGAAACTCAAGCATGGTGGCGATTTGTGCCAGTGCCCGAGCGGTCTGGTTGGCGCCGATAATCAAGAGCCGCCAATGCGGGCCATACACAAAATAACAGCCTTGTTCTTTGACTTCGGTGAGTTGGCCTGGCTTGGCTTCGGTGAGCGTCGACTGACCAGTTGTGAGGTCTAGCCAGCGGCCAATCAGTTTTTGAGCCGTGGTGACTTCAATCACACGCTCAAGCCAGTCACCTGCCTTGAGCGGCTCAATGACAAGCTTTAAGGTGCCGCCGCAAGGCAGACCAAAGCGAGCCGCTTCTTCTTGCGAGACGCCATAGGTGACCCACTCGGGGCGGGCGGGCAGACTACCAGCTTGCGCCTGCGCGATCAGATCATCTTCAATGCAACCGCCCGACACTGAGCCCACAAGACGTCCGTCCTTGCGCACGGCGAGCATGGCCCCGGCCTGACGCGGCGCAGAGCCCCATGTTTTAACAACCGTAGCGAGGTGAACGGTGTGCCCACTGGCGAGCCACTGGTGGGCGTGTTTGAGAACTTCAGTATCGAGAGAATCCATAGCGGCTACATCTTTGTGAGAAACGCGTCTACGCGCGAAAAGACCTGGATTGGGCAGTCTGCCACAGGACAGGTAGTCATGTCAGTATACTAAGCCCCTTTCCTCGTATGGATATTGAGACAAATCATATGGATCCGCTATTTGCACTCGCTTTGGCTGTTTTAGGCTGTGTTACGGGAGTTGCCGCCGGACTTCTGGGGATAGGGGGCGGAATGATTTTGGTACCGTTTCTGACGATACTATTCACCTGGCACGGGTTGCCACTTGAGCTGACGGTACATGCGGCGATCGCGACTTCGATGGCATCGATTTTATTTACCTCTGTTTCAAGCGTGCGGGCACATCAGAAAAAGGGCGCGGTGCGCTGGGACCTCGTGGCCGCCTTGACGCCTGGCATCGTCGTGGGTGGTTTGGTCTCGGGCGGGGCATTGTTTTCGTTGCTTAAAACGGGTTGGCTTGCGTTGTTCTTTGCGATTTTTGTGGCCTACTCTGCGCTTCAAATGCTCTTGGATAAGAA
>JBAXLV010000468.1:0-2568 GCA_037134635.1 Alcaligenaceae bacterium | reverse complement strand
GTCAATATGATCAATGATCTGTAGATGCAGCGGCGTCATGGTGACAGCCGTTTGTTGCGGCGATAGAGCGCAATTAGCAAGATGAATCCCGCAATCAATAAAATCGGAAGATTTCCACGCGAGGCATAGGGTGTGAGGCCTTGTTGGCCTTGTACGTTTAGATCCAATACCGCAGCCGTGCGTGGTGGTACACGCGCGATCGTTTGACCTTGCGCATCAATTGCGCCAGTGATGCCGGTATTGGTTGCGCGTAACATTGGGCGTGAGGTTTCAAGTGCACGCATGCGCGCCATCTGCCAGTGCTGTCGCAAGGCCCATGAGTCGCCAAACCAGCCTAAATTGCTGAAGTTCGCCAAGATTGTCGCGCCTGGGCCGGGCACAGACCCATCGTCTGCTTTAAGCGCCGGGAGTAGCTCTTCACCGAAGACGTCTTCATAGCAAATATTGGGTGCGATGCGTTGATCGCCGATCGTAAAGGGTGGCTGCTGCAACGCCCCGCGGTTGAAGTCACCTAAGGGGATTGCTAATTGATCAACAAACCAGCGAAAACCGCTTGGTACAAACTCACCAAACGGAACAAGATGATGCTTGTCGTAACGCAACGCGGTGCCCCCGCTTGTGAGGGCCTCAAGGGTGGTCGTTTGATCCAGGCCGATCACACTGTTGGTATAGCTGCCGGTCGCGCGATCAAATAAGGCTGCGCCCATCATGATGGTGCTGCCTTGTTGTGCTGCGATCACGCGCCAGGCGTCCCAGACGGCTGGGTCAAGCTGGTGTTGAAATACGGCTAAAGCGGTTTCGGGTAGCAGCACAAGCTTTGGGGGCAGGGTGCCTGTTGGTGTGGGCGTTGCCGCTAATTTGAGGTGAGTTTCAATTGTTTTTTGAATATGGCTTGGCGTAAATTTGATGTCTTGTTCGACATTGCCTTGGACCAGTCGCACGCGCAAAGGCTGCCCGGCGGGAGTTGTCCACGCGTGCTGTTGCAGCGCCCATCCTGCTAACGCAAATATCAGAGCGAGCAGGCCGACCAGTGCGTGCTGCGGTTGGTGGGGGGATCGGCCTCGCGCGGTGTTGACCAGTGATGCAAGCGCCGCTGCTGTAAAGGCGGTGATAAAGGTCACACCATAGACGCCTAGTACTGGGGCCCAGCCGGCGAACCAGCTGTCGACATGGGCATAGCCGTTGTTAAGCCACGGAAATCCCGTGAAGAGTGTGGCGCGCAACCATTCGCAGAGGGTCCAGGCCGACGCCCACACCAAGGCTGCGCCAATCAATTTGAAAGGTGTTTGAGTGGTGTTCGGCTGAGCGAGGTGATTTGTTTTGTGGGTCAGCCAAGCGGCCAACGATGCGAAAGACGCTAAAAATGTACTGAGCGCCATTAGCGCCATCACTGCGAGTGGCAGGGGCATTAACCCATAGGTATGCATGCTAATCGTCAACCAATACACACCCACGACAAAATGCGCAAAGGCAAAGAACCATGCACGTCGCGCGGCTAAGGCAGCGCTGGGTGCTTGCCAAACGCAATGCACCAGCCAGGCGAGCGTAATTAACTCAAGCGGGCTCAGTGCCCACGAAGGAATGGGCTCAGGGGCAAAGCTTAAAGCGTGCAGCGCACCGCCTAAGATGAGGCCAAGGGCTAAGCGCCATTTCAGCCACCAGAGCGCCACGATTTATTCGGCCTTTGGTTGAGGCGACTGGTCATTGAGTATGCGTCGTTTGACGCGTAACCAAAGCGCACGTCGTGCATCGGCTCGCATCACCTCGATACGCAAATCATCATGCAAGCAGAAATCACCGCGACGTGGAATTCGTCCGAGCACATGGGCTAACCAACCACCAATGGTGTCGTATTCGCCCTCTGGCAGGCTGGTTTTAAGTGTTGCATTGAAGATCTCGATTTCAGTGGTTGCCAATACGCGCCAGGCCTGCGCACCATCTGAAAAAATCGTTTGCTCGCCCGCAACGTCGTACTCGTCTTCAATTTCGCCGACGATTTGTTCTAGGACGTCTTCGAGGGTGACTAAGCCTGTGATGCCGCCATGCTCGTCGATCACAACGGCGATGTGGTTACGTTTGCTGCGAAACTCTTGCAGCAGCACGTTCAATTGCTTGGTTTCTGGAATAAAGACGGCCGGGCGTACGAGATCGCGCAAGGTGAGAGTCGAGTCGATCATGTGACGCAATAAATCTTTGGTCATGATCACGCCGATGATATTGTCGCGAGACTCTTCAAACACCGGAAACCGCGAGTGCGCAGTTTCGATGATGCTCGGTAGCAAAGCGGCGATTGATTCGCTGACATCCAATAAGTCCATACGGCCGCGAGGCACCATCACATCCATGACGGTTTGCTCAGACATTGCAAGCGCACCCTTTAGCATCGAGTATGAATCAGCATCGATGAGGTTGCGTTCACGGGCCGCATCCAGCACGGCCATGATGCCTTCGCGGTCTTCGGGCTCGCGTCGCACAAGCGACAGCAGGCGATCAATCAATCGGGGACGAGTGGGTTTGGCTGAGGGGGTTGAAGTATCAGCAGCAGGGTAAGGATCTGACATTGTCCAG
>JBAXLV010000467.1:0-2570 GCA_037134635.1 Alcaligenaceae bacterium | reverse complement strand
CTTCGTACTCGCGGCCAATCAAGGGATCAATCTTTCCATCCTTGGCCATCTGGTTGAGGTTTTGGGTGTACTGCTCCAGCGGCGAGGATTTTTCATTTTTCTCGGTGGCAGCTTCTTCGGCTTCGGACGCTGACTCGTTGGACTTGGAGGGTTCGGGCGGATCGTTCTTTTTGATACCGTGGGCGATGAAATTCACCACATCCAAGCGCGTCACGCCTTGCTGATGGAGGTAGTAGACCGCGTGCGAATCTTTTTCACCAAATATGGCAACCAGCACGTTGGAGCCCATCACCTCTTTCTTGCCGCTGCCCGTGGACTGCACATGCATGATCGCGCGCTGAATCACGCGCTGAAAGCCAAGCGTAGGCTGCGTATCTACCTCAGTCCCCGCGGGGATGACGGGGGTGTTGTCGGTTACAAATTTACGCAGATGACTGCGCAATTCGTCCATATTGGCCACACAGGCCTTCAACACTTCAATGGCCGCTGCATTATCAAGCAGGGACAGCAGTAAGTGCTCAACCGTAATAAATTCGTGGCGAGCTGAACGTGCCTCGACAAACGCCATATGTAGGCTAACTTCAAGCTCTTGCGAAATCACAATTCCTCCGTCCTTCATCCGTCAGAGACGCCGTTAAAACATATTCTATGCTTTTCACGGCCCAATCGATACAACAAATAACAAACCTTTTATACCTGTGCTTTTCAGCGTTCATACTAAATCCAATTATGCATCGTCAGCGGGCTCTAAAACGCACTGCAACGGATGCTGCCGCGCGCGTGCATACTGCGAGACCTGTGACACGCGGCTTGCGGCAATGTCATGCGGATAAACCCCGCAGACGCCCTTGCCTTCGTGGTGAACCTGCAACATGACCCTGTAGGCCTCATCCGAACTCTTACCGAAAAACTTTTCGAGGATATGCACCACGAACTCCATAGGTGTGTAATCGTCGTTGAGCAGTATGACCTTGAACATCGGCGGCGGCGCCGTTTTTGCGGTGAGCCTTTCTACAACAAGATCTGGGGGAAGTGAAACACGGGTAGCCATAATCAGGTCGCAACATCCAGTCTAAAGTAATCATTTTTGATACATATTCGGCACTTTCGTATCCAGTATTACCCTTGGTTTGGGTTCCAGGACTTGACGACTTGCATAATTCTGCTCAATATCTCGCCATACTCAAGAATATTTGGGTTAAGAAACGCCGAAAGAACCATGATATTAAGTCAAAAAATCATCGGACTTTCGTTCAGGTTATACATTGCATAAAGAGGCAGGCGGAATGTCAGACTCAGCTACAAACAACGGCCCAAAAGTTACCGGCACAGTAAAATGGTTTAACGATGCAAAAGGCTTTGGTTTCGTGACGCCCGATGACGGCGGCGAAGATCTTTTTGCTCATTTTTCAGCCATCGAAATGAACGGCTTTAAAACTCTGAAAGAAGGCCAAAAAGTGGCTTTTCAAGTAACTCAGGGCCCAAAAGGCAAGCAAGCCACAAATATAACTGCAGCTTAAACTAGGGGGGTGAATAACCCCTTAGGTTGTAGAGATGCAAAACATGTTCGTGCTTTTAAAGCAGCGCAGGTGGTCAGCTGCGCTGCTTATTTGCGTGGTTAATCTATTCGCATACCCAATAACTACCTCAAGCCAAGGTGGGCCGCCTAGTGCGCCCTTACCCATCAAACAGCTCACGGCCGGTATGCATTTTATTCAGGCCGAAGTCGCGAGCAACGACGCACAGCGCTCGCGTGGGCTCATGTTTCGCAAAGAGCTCGCCCCCAACCACGGCATGCTGTTCGTCTTTGAGCAACCCAGTGTGCAGTGCTTTTGGATGCGCAATACGCTATTACCCCTGTCGATCGCGTTTATTTTGGATGATGGCACCATCACCAACATTGCCGATATGGCACCCATGACCGAAAACTCACATTGTTCGACAGCGCCCGTGCGCTTTACGCTTGAGATGGAGCAAGGCTGGTTTGCGAAACGTGGGATTGTTGCGGGTAAAAAAATAGCGGGAATTCAATAATCCCCGCTACCTTCAAGCACCAAAAATCCTACTAGACCCGCTCAAGGACCATTGCGATACCTTGACCGACACCGATACACATCGTGCAGAGGGCATAGCGCCCTCCAGTCGCCTGCAATTGATGCACCGCTGTCATCACGAGCCGAGCGCCACTCGCGCCCAGTGGATGGCCAAGCGCAATCGCTCCGCCATGCGGATTCACACGCGGATCATTGTCAGCGAGCCCCAGCATGCGCGTCACGGCCAAGCCCTGAGCTGCGAACGCTTCATTGAGCTCAATCACATCCATCTGCTCAAGCGATAGCCCCGCCAACGCCAACGCCTTCAATGTCGCGGGCGCCGGACCAACACCCATAATGCGTGGTTCGACCCCGGCCGTGGCCATCGCAACCACACGCGCACGCGGCGTGAGCCCCTGACGCTTGGCGCCCGCCTCGCTTGCGAGCAACATGGCCACCGCGCCATCGTTGACCCCCGAAGCATTTCCGGCCGTCACTGAACCGCCCTCACGCACCACGCCTTTTAATTTTGCAAGT
>JBAXLV010000466.1:0-2570 GCA_037134635.1 Alcaligenaceae bacterium | reverse complement strand
GAACTGCGCCGGTGTACGTGAAGTGCAAAAGATTTATGACCTTGACCCCGAAGAATGGCGTCGCGTCATCGACATTAACTTAAACGGGCCTTTTTACTGCGCGCGCGAAGCCGTACTGCGTATGCGTAAAACGGGCGGCGGCTCGATTGTGAATATCGCCTCAGTTGCAGGCATGATGGGGCTCACCCATCGCCCTGCATACAACTCAAGCAAACACGGCATCATCGGTCTCACTCGCAACCTCTCTTTAGACTGCGCCGCTGATGGCATTCGCGTCAATGCCGTTGCACCTGGATTGATTCGCACCCCACTGACAGATGGCTACTATAAAGACCCCGAATTTATCAAAGGGCTTAACGAAGTGGTGCCAATGGGCGCTCAGGGCGGATCGCCGGCAGATATTGCGGATGCAATCGCGTTTCTATGTTCAGCCGAAGCAAAATTTATCAACGGTATCGTGTTACCGGTTGACGGCGGCTGGGCAGCCAGCAAAGGCTACACCACTGGCAGCGGTGCAGCACAATTCACCTCGGCAAAAAATCAGACCTGAGCCCGGTACGCAGGCCGTGAATGGCGCCGTTAGCTGATATGCAAACCGCCATTCACCTGCAAAGACTCACCCGTAATAAAACTTGCACCATCACTACATAGAAATGCAATCGCAGTGGCAACTTCACGAGGCTGCCCTAACCGCTTAAGCGAAGTTTGTTCAATTGAATCGGCGCCACGCAACTTTATCAATTCAGTCGTCATTGGCGTCTCGATAATGCCGGGTGACACGGCATTGACACGTGTGCGCGGCCCTAACTCGCGTGCCAAGCTGCGCGTCAACGACAAGATAGCGCCTTTGGTTGCCGCATAATGAGAATTGGCAAACGAACCGCGATGACCCGCTACCGAGGCAATGTTACAAATCGCGCTGTTCTCGCGCAAAGCCGGAATTGATCTTTGGCAGATATAAAAAACGCCGTCCAGATTGATAGAAATCACTTTATGCCATTCAGCATCTGACATCTCTTTGGCAGGACGAGCTAAATAAATCGCCGCAGCAGGGACTAAAAAATCAATTCCACCAAACCGCTTAATTGCAAGTTCAACTGCGGCCTCAGAATCTTTAGGATCGCTAGCATCCATGCGTATGGTCGCGATCTGTTCGCCTGTCGGATCGAGTTGATTAGCAAACTCCTTGAGTGCTTTATGATCAAGATCCGTTAATACCAGTTTTGCGCCATGGGTATAAAACAGCTTGGCAACCTCGCGTCCGATCCCGCCGTTCGCGCCCGTTAAGAGCAATACTCGATTATGAAAATCGTACATCGCGTTCGCCTTTAAAAAGATGATGGTGAAACATTAATAGTTTGAGCGGCCACCGCTGATGTCATAACAAGCGCCCGTCACGAAGCTTGCCTCATCAGACAGCAAAAATGCCACGACGTTAGCAACTTCATCTACACGCACCAAACGCTTCATCGGAATCTTCTTGGCCGCGTCGGTACTAATGTAATCAGGCATTTCGTTGCGCATTCCGGTCGCTTCCACTAAAGCTGGCGAGACGCAATTGACACGAATACCATGGGGAATAAACTCTTTGCTCCACGACTTCGTCACACCAATCACCGCAGCTTTGGATGCTGCGTAAATCGACAGTTGTTGCGGCCCGTCTTTACCGGCAACCGATGCCAAGGACACAATCGATCCTGATCCTTGTTGCATCATGTGCGGCACGACTAGGCGGGTTAAAGCAAAGATTGCACGAACATTAACCGCAAATACGCGATCGACTTCAGCGTCTGTCGTTTCCCACATGGGTTTGATCGGCCCTAAGGTACCCGCATTATTCACAAGGTAGTCAATCCGCCCGTAGCGCTCAAGCGTTGTATCGACTAATTGTTTAAGCGCGGCTGCCTCTGTCACATCAGCCTGCACCGCCAAAGCTTGACCCGCGTTGGAGACAATCTCAGCTTGAACGCTTTGCGCGGCTTCAAAGTCACGATCAGCAATGACGACCGTTGCGCCTTGGCCCGCTAACTTTAACGAGATCGCTCGCCCAATGCTCGCGCCTGCACCAGTAATAATTGCAATGCGCGACGCCGCAACTTGTTTTTGCATTTTCGCCTCTCGTTTGATTTATTGTTATCTATTGCGCAAACTTTAACAGTATTGTTTTAGCTTAGAAAGCGATTCAAGTGGCGCTTTATCCTTTAAAAACCCTGAAACAGCTATCATGCATTCAACGTTTATCCCATTCTAAGTCTCGTCAAATAAAATGAAAACACTGATCCGTTTAAAACATGCCCTCGCCAGCATTGATTCGGCCGGTATCGCAACCCTGACCATCTGCGAAGCGGGTAGCCTCAATATTTTGTCAACGCCTGTCATTTGCGACTTAATTACCGCCTTAAACGAACTAGCGTCGCTCTCAGCGTTACGCACCTTGATATTTAGAGGCGAAGGCGATAAAGCCTTTGTAGCGGGCGCTAACATCAACGAGATGGCAACGCTCAATCGTCAATCCGCAGTCATGTTCATTTCCAATCTACGGGATCTATGCGAAGCGACACGAATGTTTC
>JBAXLV010000465.1:0-2576 GCA_037134635.1 Alcaligenaceae bacterium | reverse complement strand
ATGCCAGCAACGCTTGAGCTTGCCACGGTTGCAATGCTCATTTCAATTCTTGTGGGGATCCCGTTAGGTCTTTATGCAGGCCTCAAGCCCGACAGCAAAATCTCGAAAGCGATCATGGCAATTTCAATCGTTGGTTTTTCTTTGCCAACGTTTTGGGTCGGGCTCATGCTAATTATGCTGTTTGCTGTTCAGTTGGGCTGGTTGCCCTCAACTGGACGCGGCCCGACCACAGAATTTTTTGGAATGAAGCTTTCGATCGTACATTGGGATGGTTTGAAATATGCAATCCTCCCTGGTATTAACTTGGCTTTGTTTAAGCTGAGTTTAATTATCAGACTGACCCGTGCGCAGGTTCGCGAGAACGTGTTACTTGATTACATACGCTTTGCACGCGCAAAGGGTTTGCGCAAAACGCGCATCCTTGGCGTGCACTTATTAAAAAACATCATGATCCCCCTGGTGACTGTGATTGGGCTTGAATTAGGCTCGGTGATTGCCTTTGCCATCGTGACTGAGTCGATTTTTGCCTGGCCCGGTATGGGCAAGTTGGTCATTGATTCGATCTTTCAACTTGATCGTCCGGTCGTTGTGGCATATCTGATGATTACCGTATTGCTGTTTGTCGTCATTAACCTCGTGATCGATATTTTGTATTCGATACTTGATCCGCGCGTGCGTTTAAGCGCAGCTAAAAATTAACGAACAGGCCGGCTTATGAACGCATCCTCTTCTGTCGCGCCAATTGCTCAAGAAACTCCTTGGCGTCAATTTGTCAGAGATTTTTCAGAGTCGCGTATCGCGTTATTCGGTCTGGCGCTTTTGGTGATGGTCTTGTTGCTTGCGGTGTTTGCACCGTGGCTTGCACCGCAAAATCCTTATGATTTGGCAAAGCTAGATTTGATGGATTCGCGCCTGCCCCCGGGCTCTGAGTCTATGCTGGGCGCTACCTTTGTGCTGGGCACGGATGGCATGGGTCGCGATATGTTTTCTGCCATCTTGTATGGTTTGCGCGTGTCGTTGATGGTCGGAGTGATTAGTGGTGCGATTGCGTTAGCACTGGGCGCTGGCTTAGGTGTGAGCGCAGCCTTTTTTGGTGGACGCTACGAGCAGATTCTGATGCGGATCGTTGATATTCAGCTGGGCTTTCCGGCAATTTTGGTAGCTCTTATTTTGATTGCAGTGCTTGGTACTGGAATTGAAAAAGTCATCATCGCGCTTGTAACCGTGCAGTGGGCCTACTATGCCCGCACTGCAAGGTCAGCGGCACTGGTTGAGCGCAACAAAGAATACATGGAGGCCGCCCGCGGTTTAGGCTTGCCAACCTGGCGCGTGTTACTTAAACATTTGATCCCTAATACTTTGCCGCCCTTAATCGTCGTGGGTACTGTGCAAGTCGCGCATGCTATCGCTCTTGAGGCGACACTATCCTTTTTGGGCTTAGGTTTGCCCATCACCGAGCCTTCGTTGGGCTTGCTGATCGCCAACGGGTATGAATATATGTTGTCCGGTAAATATTGGATTTCGGTCTACCCAGGCGTTGCGTTGTTGCTGACGATTGTTGCGATTAATTTGGTCGGTGATCAGTTGCGCGACGTGTTGAACCCACGGCTTGCACGCTAAGAATCTATGTCACTTTTAGAAATTACTTCGTTGCGTACTGAGTTTGCGACCCGCCAAGGCCTGTTACCTGCAGTGGACGATGTCAGCCTGCAAGTGCGGCCTGGTGAGATTTTGGGCTTGGTCGGAGAATCTGGCTCGGGTAAGTCGGTCACGGGGTTCTCAATCATGGGCCTGATTGATGCGCCGGGCAAAATTACACAGGGCAGCATTCGCTTTGAAGGCAAGGAATTAGTAGGTGCCGGTGAAGAGGCTCTACGGCAATTGCGTGGCGATCGTCTTGCCATGATTTTTCAAGATCCAATGATGACGCTGAATCCGGTGTTGCGTGTCGATACGCAAATGATTGAAACGTTGCAAGCGCATCGCTCAATATCGGCTGAACAGGCGCGTGCGCGCTGCCGTGAAGTGTTGGTGCAAGTTGGCATCGCGTCGCCTGACGAGCGCTTGAAACAATATCCCCATCAGTTTTCAGGTGGCATGCGTCAACGCGTGGCGATCGCGATTGCTCTGTTATTGCGCCCGGCGCTGATTATTGCTGACGAGCCGACCACTGCGCTGGATGTGACGGTGCAAGGTCAAATCTTGTTTGAAATGCAGCGCCTAACGCGCGAAACGGGTACCGCCTTAATCTGGATTACGCACGACTTAGCGGTTGTGGCGGGTTTGGCACACCGTGTTGCGGTCATGTATGCCGGTCGTATTGTTGAAAGCGGCCCCGTTGAGAAAGTGCTCAACGCACCACTTCATCCTTACACCCGCGGCTTGTTGGATTCAGTTCCTGCGAACAATACCCGCGGGCAACGCTTGCATCAGATTCCAGGTATGACGCCTTCGCTGGTCAATCGCCCTAATGGCTGTGCGTTTCGCAATCGCTGTAGCTTTGCAGGTGAGGACTGCGCGGTTGATCCTCCGGTGCGCGAGTTTGCAGACGGGCGACTTGTGCGCTGTGTACGACC
>JBAXLV010000464.1:0-2589 GCA_037134635.1 Alcaligenaceae bacterium | reverse complement strand
AAATTTTGTTTAATCATTTACATAACAAAAAGCCAAAATGAAGCCAAACCACACAACTAACAACAACGCCGTCCCACCTCAGAAACTAGACGTCATCATTATCGGGGCCGGTTTGGGCGGCATGTACCAGCTGTTTCGTGTTCGAGAGCTTGGCATGTCAGTGCGTGTCATCGAAGCGGGCGGGGATGTCGGAGGCACTTGGTATTGGAATCGTTACCCCGGCGCGCGGTTTGATTCTGAAAGTTATAGCTACGGCTACTCTTTTTCGAAAGAATTGTTGCAAGAATGGGAGTGGACTGAGCACTTCGCACCGCAACCCGAAACGCTGCGCTACGCCGGTTTCGTTGCTGATAAATTCAACTTGCGCCAAGACATTCTTTTTAATCGAAAATTAGTCAGTGCCGAATGGAACGAAACATCAAGGGATTGGCATTTAACGTTAGATACCGGTGAGAAAATGGTTGCGCAGTTTCTTATCACCGCGATTGGGCCGTTGTCTGTGCCGACTTTACCAAATATTGCAGGTGTCAAAGACTATACCGGCATCGCTTGCCACACGGCAAACTGGCCGCACGAACCCGTCAGCTTTGCAGGCAAACGCGTCGCGGTATTAGGAACCGGCGCAACCGGCATCCAAACCATTCAAGAGGTTGCTAAAACGGCTGGGCAGCTTACTGTTTTTCAGCGCACCGCAAACTGGAGCGCGCCCTTACATAACGGCCTCATTACAGACGAACAGCAACGCACGATCAAGGCTACATACCCAGATATCTTCAAACGTTGTCACGAAAATGTTTCTGGATTTCTGCATAATCCTGATCCACGCCGCGGTGTAGATGTGTCAGAGCAAGAACGTAAAGAGCTCTGGGAGAAACTCTACAAAGAGCGCGGCTTTTCTGTGTCAGTTGGAAATTTTTGCGATCTCTTAACAAGTCCGCAAACCAATGCTTGGATGTCAGAGTTTATTGCCGACAAAATTCGTCAGCGGGTGAAAGATCCTGTTACGGCCGAAAGACTGATCCCTAAAAATCATGGTTTTGGCACGCGGCGTCTGCCTCTTGAGAGCGGCTACTTTGAGGCGTATAACCAGCCCAATGTTGAATTGGTCGATCTACGCTAGACCCCAATCGAGCGCATCACCGCCACTGGGATCAAAACGACAGCGCGTGATTTTGAGTTTGACATGATCATCTACGCGACAGGCTTTGATGCACTGACCGGCGCCTACGATCAGATCGACCTTCGTGGCATAGGGGGCCAATCGCTCAAGGATCAATGGGCTGCGGGCGCCAAAACCTTTCATGGTTTTCAAAACGCAGGCTTTCCAAATTTACTGATGATACTGGGGCCAATGGGCGCCTTAGGCAACATTCCTCGTATCCTTGAATACAACGTCGATTGGGTCTCGCAACTACTCGCTTACATGAAAACCAAAAAGCTCTCGCGCGTAGAAGCGAGCGCCGAAAGCGTAGAAGCATGGATGGATGTCGTCAAAGCCGCCTCGGTTGGTCTCTTAGCCAATGACGTTGACTCGTGGATGACTGGTGTCAATAAGAACGTCGAGGGCAAGTCGGTGCGTGTGCTTGCACGTTACGCTGGCACAGGCCCAGACTTTCGCGCACGCTGCGATGCGGTGGCTGCGGGTGGTTATGCCGAACTTGACCTCACATAGCCTAAACTTTTGTGGCGCTTCTTATGGATAACCCCTAGCACAAATTCTGAGCTACGGTATTACGATAAAGGTGTTGATATAGATCAACCGCAGGTCAAGCTTAAAACTATTTTAATAAATGAGCTTTGATTTTTGTGCAGTGTTGTAACGGCATCAAGCTCGTTCGTTTTCCAACTATCAGGAGACACACTCATGGCTTCAAACGTAAAATTTTCTCGTCGGCGTCTTATGGCAGGCGCAGCGTCTGCTTCAGCACTATCAATTGCCTCACCCTTCATTAGAACAGCGCACGCTGCTGGCAGCCTGTCGATTGGTTTTTGGGACCACTGGGTGCCGGGCGCCAACGATTCTCTCACCAAGCTTTGTAAGGAGTGGGGAGAAAAAGAAAAGGTTGACGTCAAAATTGATTACATTACCTCGCAGGGTAGCAAACTGCAACTCACCGCGGTCGCAGAGGCACAAGCCAAATCCGGACACGACATTCTTCAATTGACAAGTTGGGATGCACCCAATCAGGCCAAGAACTTAGTGCCTGTTGACGACATTGTGAACGCGGCAATACAAAAGAACGGCAAAGCGATTGACGTTGTAGAGTATCTTGGAAAGGTCAATGGATCTTGGATTGGCGTACCAGCCACCAATGGCAGTCAAGTCAAGGGGCCTTGTGGCCGGATGGATCTTTTAGCCAAACATGCCGGTCTAGATATTGTCAAAATGTATCCTGGGGCAGATGGAAAACCAGACAAGGCGTTGCAAGATCAATGGACGTGGGACGCCTTCTTGTCGGCTGCTGAAAAGTGCCACAAAGGTGGCAATCCTTTTGGTTTAGGGCTCGGCCAGACAACGGATTCGGTGGACTGGGTCGGCGCACTCTTTGCAGCCTTTGGTGCGATCTTAGTCGATGCAAAAGGCAATAT
>JBAXLV010000463.1:0-2593 GCA_037134635.1 Alcaligenaceae bacterium | reverse complement strand
CATTTTTGATTACAGGCAAGCTTGGTGCCATCGCTTTTCTATTAGTCCTGTTAGGTTCTCCATCACTGGGTGCTGCAGCCGAGTATCCCGCCGACAAGCCAATTAAGATGGTCGTAGGCTTTACCGCAGGCGGGGCCGCCGACAAGCTCGCGCGTCCTGTGGCCGATCGTATGGCAAAATTTTTAGGTCAAACGATCGTGATGGAGTATCGCCCAGGCGTGGCCGGCGGGATCGCGCTTGAACTCGTCGCACGTGCGCCGGCGGATGGCTACACGATTCACCTCACATCGCAAGGGCCAATGACTTTTGGCCCCTCACTGCGTAAGGCGAACTTTGACCCCGTGAATGACTTTACGCCGATTGGAATGGTGTCGAGCGGCGGATCACTGATTGCAGTGTTGCCGAGCTCACCGGCTAAAGATGTCAAAAGTTTTATAGCCTTAGCAAAAGCGAACCCGTCACAGTGGAGCTATGGCACATCTGGGATTGGAGGTTCGGGGCATTTGGCGGCCGAGCAATTTAAGATTGAAACTGGGTTACAAATTTCTCATGTGCCTTACAAGGGCGGGGCCGGTGCGCTAACCGATTTGTTGGGTGGCCATATTCCTGTGTTGTTCTCATCCATTGGTTCGATTGCGACTAACGTTGAGGCTGGGCAAGTTAAAGCGCTTGCTGTGAGCTCAATTACCCGTAGCAGTATGTTTCCGAACGTGCCAACCATCGCTGAAAGCGGCTTTCCGGGGTTCGATTCGCCAGTGTGGTTTGGTGTAGTGGGGCCTGCGGGGTTGCCTGCCGCGATTACAGCCAAACTAGTTGCCGCGCTCAATGCCACGATGGACGACCCCGAGGTATTAAAGGTCATCCGGCAAGATGGCTACGAGCCGCTAAAAATGACGCCCGAGCAAATGAAAGCCGCTATTCAAGATGAACTTAAGCAGTGGGCCGACTTAATTAAAAAGACGGGGATGAAAGCGGACTGAGCCAGGTGAACTAGTTCGCAGGGGTCAACTCAAGCATGACCTCGTTACGTCGCAGAAACCAAAGAGTCCAAGGCGGATCATAGCGGGCAAGTGAGGGCGCGCCGATCGCTGTCAATTGTTGCTTCGCGATAAAGGCACGCAAGACGGCCGTTTGCTGTTCGACATCGCTATCGTCTACCAGACCTGAAAAGCGCACAACGGCAAAACGCTTTGGGGGTAAAGCGACAAGTCGAACCTTTGGCTCATTGGGTGTTGGCAGCGTCTCGAGCGTGTAGCTCGCGGGCATAATGAAGCGAATCACCCAACCTGCTGGATCTGGGTTTTGTACCACTGGTGCAGTCATCGCAATTTTTTCATTAGGCGACTCGTTTTGGATGACTGGCGCGGTCATGTTAATACTCTGCTTGCGCGTGTTACCACCAAAGATGTACCCCGCCAATAAACGAAATCCAGCACTGACGGCCTCGCTGCGCGCGCCCGAAACAGTGACTTCGGCAGCGATGAGGGCGGGGTATTGTCTAATTTCAAATGGGGCTTCTTGAAATATGCTTGTATAGGAAGGTTCTTCAGTAGCCATGACAACACCCGTTAATAAAGACAGCAGTGAGAAGAGGCACAATAATAGTTTTCGTGTCATGTTATGTTTGACTCAAGGTTTATTGACGAAGGAAGACTATGCAACCACTCAAAGGTATTAAAGTGGTCGATCTAAGCAAGGTGCTGGCTGGGCCACTTTGCTCACAATATCTTGGCGAGTTGGGTGCTGAGATCATTAAAATTGAACCTGTTGGTCAGGGCGATGACACACGCGGCTGGCTGCCACAGACGAATGGCCAATCGGCAATTTTTATGGCAGTGAACCATAATAAACGTAGCCTGGCTCTTGATTTAAAAACGCAAGCCGGTCAGCAGATCTTACACGAGCTTGTGCAAAGCGCAGATGTCGTCTTGCAGGGTTTTGGTGGTGGTACGGCAGCCAAACTTAAAGTCGATCATGCAACCTTGAGCGCGATCAATCCAAAGCTGATTTATTGCGAGATTTCAGGCTACGGGCGCTCGGGGCCACTTGGAGACGAGCCCGGCTATGACGTCATGCTGCAAGCGTTTAGTGGCATGATTAGCTCGATGGGCACGCCAGGCGGAGACTTTGCTCGGGCAAGCTTTTCGCCTGTCGATATGGGTACCGGCATATTCGGCCTGAGCGGCGTGTTGGCCGCGTTACTTGAACGGGGGCGAACCGGTAACGGTGTCTACCTTGAGTTGTCATTGCTCGATACCTCTCTTGGCTTTCTGACCTACATGGCACAGAGCTACTGGCAAAGCGGAACTGATCCTAAACCTATGGGGACGGGGCATCCCACCATGTGCCCCTATCAAGTCTTTGATACGGCCGACCAGCCCATCATGCTCGGGGCTGGTAACGATGCACAGTGGCGACGCTTTTGCTCAGTCGCGGGTTTAGAAGAGCATGTTGATCGCCCCGATCTTGCAACCAATGCCTTGCGCGTTAAGAATATGAGTACGACGGTGGCGCTGGTGCAGGCAAAGATGAAAACCAAGACGCTTGCGCAGTGGCTTGAGTGCTTAAGCCAAGGCGGCGTACCGGCAGCCCC
>JBAXLV010000462.1:0-2599 GCA_037134635.1 Alcaligenaceae bacterium | reverse complement strand
GACTGCTCAACGTTGTCGAAGTCGCTGACGCCTCGCAATAAAGCGTCAACTTCTCCTTGAGATAAAAAGCCTTCTGCCATGATTCTATTGAATGACTTATTGAATAATGAAGGAAGTAAAAAATACACCCAACACAGGCGTATCGTCACCCATTTGAGGATACAAACCATTGACTTGCGTCAGAATTTGCTCGACCAATTTTTCCTTGCCCTCTGTAGTTGATAAATCACTTGCTCGGCTATTGGTCAACAGCAGCAAAACGCGGTTACGAACTTGTGGCATCCGTTGCTTAATGGGATCTCCACTTTTTTCCGATCGAAGCTGAAAGCTGATCCCAATTTGAAGAAATTGCTGATCCTCTCCTGGAGAGACCTTTAAATTCACTGTAAATGAATCTAAAGGTAAAAAAATCGGTGGTTTGCCAGGAGCTTCTTTTGCTGCAGGCTTTGCATCGCCACTCGCCTCTGCAATCGCCGGATCGATGGGGATTCTGATCAGAAAATAATAGACCCCGCCACCAATCGCAGATAGCAAAGCAATCGCAACTGCGATAATGATGAATAGCTTCTTTTTTGATTTTGGAAGTGGGATTCCTTCAAGATCTTCGTCGTCATCTTGAACTGCGGTTGCCATGAAATGCTCTCCTTGTGATTACAAGGATTATGAGGCAAACCGTACGAATGATAAGTCGAGAATAGACCCTAGATTCACTAGCAAATGTATCGATTGGCTATATTTTCAACGCCATAAATCATCTGTATTCGACAAACCCCATGTTGCGGGGTCTTCGTGAGAGACGATTTCATCCCGAGCAAGCGCCGAGGACAGGCAGACGATCTCTGGCGCAACGCGAATCCCGGACTTTATTGAATAAAAAACCTTGACGTCTGGCTTAAGCAGCGAGCGCTTTGACTGTGCCACCACAACCGCCAAACGATCAGATTTAAGACGGACGACCGTTCCCAGGGGATAGATACCCACAGCCTTGACAAACGCTTCAAGCATCGTGGCATCAAATTGTGTCACGCTGCGCTTAAACATTTCTTTGATGGCTTCGGTCGAACTAACGGCCCGCCGATAGGGGCGATCGGACACAAGAGAATCGTATGCGACGCATATAGCGGCCATTCTGGATAATTGAGAAATTTCTTCACCAACCAATTGATCCGGATAGCCCTTGCCATCTAAGCGCTCGTGATGATGGAGGCAAACATCTAGCACAGCGTCCGAGAATTGGCCCGATGCCTTCAGTATATTGTAGCTCTCGATAGGATGCTGTTTGACTGCCTGCAACTCACCCTCAGAAAGCGCTGTTTTTTTGAAGCGAATCTCAGGCGGGACCGTCATCATTCCGACGTCAAACAGCAAGCCAGCTATACCCGCCTCTTCGATCTGGTCTCGCTCTAGCTCAAGCGAAAAAGCGAGTGCGATCATTAACCCGGAAACAGCAACCGAGCGCGTATAGGTGTAATCCATTTCGTTTTTTAAGCGCGCGATGCTCAGGATCACATCGCGATTTCGCTCAAGGGACGCTATCAGCGATGTAACAATAGCGCGCGCGTCCTCTAACTGAACACCTCGACCAAACTGAGACAAACCGAACAGTGAGCTGACGGACTCACGCGCCGAATCACATAACGGATAGGCAAGTCGAATTTCATTTTCAACGCTTTCACGCTCGAGGGCCATTGCATCTTCGGCTCTGAGCTCTTTAGGTGGTGCAGGATTTTCTTCAACAACCTCGAGGGTCGGCTCTTCAACTACGACTGGCGCGAGATCTCGTCCTCGATCCGTGTTAATCCACAAAGCGGGGATTCCGCTCTTTCGTATCGTCTGAAGATCCTTTAACTCGGTCAACAAAAACGACTGTTTCCAGAAAGGGCGTTCAATCCATGAGCCAGGGAAGCGCTCTACCCACATGCCGGTGGTGAGCTCTTGAATTTTAATTTTCTTGATCATTTACTGAAATACCCTCAATCCAAGCCACCATAAGTCAGACAAATCAACAGAATAAAAAACTACATCATTAAACGTGATACGCCTAGCAGCGAATTGTGAGCCGATTTTAAATACAAACCAACAAGATGTACATCAAATTCAATAACTCAGAATATCTTTATTAATTTCGGTCATCGTCGCATTACCAAGCACCAACCCTCGTTGCGCCATCATTTCGTTCAAAAGCGGCAAACCTTCCGCCAATGCTTGCCGAACGTTCGGATCATTTGAACTAAAGGTCGCATGTGCAATATTGTTTTGCATTTTTACGCTGACCTGCAAAGGTCCCAGATTGGGTGGATTAAGCGTCAGCGTCGCCGCTTGCTGGCCCGCTCCAAACATCCATATGATTTTTTGCCGTACCTCGCGACCCCACTGCTCGGTACCCACATAACTTTGTATCGCAACATTGACAGCCGCTTTGGGCGCATCGCGAGACTGATCAAGCATAGTTAATATTAACTTAGTATTTGATTGTTCAGGGACGCTCAAACCGCATCCATCGCTTGCCGCACGATCGTCCTGCGCACCCGATACGTCCGAATCCTGCAACTTAGCGCGCGCAATCGCTTCTTTGCTCAAGCGAACATCTTGAGACGAG
>JBAXLV010000461.1:0-2607 GCA_037134635.1 Alcaligenaceae bacterium | reverse complement strand
CGGTAACGTTCAGTGGGTGGACGGTGTGTGCCCAGGCTCGCCTAATATCAGCACGGATATCATCATGACCGAGGGCGCAGTGAAGTTTCGTGTGTCGGGGAAGGCCTTTGGTTCGTGTGGCGAGTTTGACGTGTTTCGTCTTGCCTTTTCGCAACAAGAGTATGGTGCTCGCGTCTTGCGCTCGCTTTGGCAAGAACTTGGCGGTGTGATCACCGGACCTATTCGCAGTGGCACGATCCCGGCGTCATCGGTCATCGTAGCTTCGCATCAATCTCCACCACTGTCCGAGGCGATACGGTTAATCAACAAGCATAGTAATAACGTGATGACGCGAGTGTTGTTGCTGACGATCGGTGCTGAAGCAGGCCGTCGCCCAGCCACCGTAGATGGTAGCGTTCAAGTTACGCGAGAGATTTTGGCGCGTCAAGGTTTACCGATGCAGGGGATGGTGTTGGACAACGGTTCTGGCTTGTCGCGCAACGGTGTCGTGTCGGCCGCGAGTTTGGCGCAGATGCTGCAAAAGGCGTGGGCTTCGCCCGTCATGCCTGAATATGTGGCGTCGCTTTCGATTCTTGGCTCAGATGGCACTACGCGGAATCGTCTGCGTGATCCGTCAACCAAGTCAATGGCACATTTAAAAACGGGTGCGTTGCGTGATGTGCGTTCAGTGGCGGGCTATGTTTGGGGCGCCAGCGGCAAACGCTATGTAGTGGTGAGTATGGTGAATCACGAGCGTGCGCATGAAGCACGATCCTTTGAAAACGCCTTGATCGCTTGGTTGACTGCGCGATGAAGCGCAAGCGGCTCGGTGACTTTTGCGTCGGCTTAGTCTTTGCGGTGGGGTTTGGGGTTTGTGCGACAGCGCAAGCTGAGATTTGCGATGCTAAATTTTTTCACAACGGCGGTGTGATCGAAATTGGTAGTTCTGGCATGCTGACGGTGTCTGCGAAATTGACGTTCAGTCAGGTGAAAAAAACTTCAGCGTCGGCCTGCCAGGCGCAGGTCAAGGGTTTTGCAAAATACGCGTTCGTCAGTTTTTTAAGCGGATCGAACGATATCGATCATTCAATCGTGGTGAACGGTCGCAACACGAGCGTGTCCAACGCGCGTCCCGGCAAGGCCGCCGACTCGGCGACCTTTGATGCCCAGTTATTGGGTCTGTTTGGCTTTGGTGTCCCCATTCAAGCGGCAGGGCAAAAGTTTCCGCCACAGTCTTATAGTTTGATGGCGGGTGACCCAAAGCGTGGGCCCACCACGCCCATTGGTATACAAATGGGTGAAAAAACTGTTGGTACACAACAAACCATTCAGACTGCTGCGGGTAAGTTATCTTGCTGGCCCGTGCGGTACTCTCGTCATACAGAGGCGACGACGGCCTTCGTGCAAGGCATGCAATTGCCAATCCCTTCGATTCCATCCCAGGTGACAGACTGGTTTTGTCCGACGACGAATTTGGTGATGAAGCAAGAGATCGAGCATTCGGGGCAGCGCTCGGTGATCGAAGTGAAGGTATTGCGTTAGGGCGTTAAAGAATGGTTTAACTCATCGTTCACTAAAGCCCCAACTCACCCCAAATCGCATCTACGCGCGCCTTGGTTGCCGCATCCATCGTAATTGGCGTTCCCCATTCGCGTTGCGTTTCACCTGGCCATTTGTTGGTGGCGTCGAGCCCCATTTTTCCACCAAGGCCAGACACGGGCGAGGCAAAATCCAGATAATCGATTGGGGTGTTTTCAACGAGCAGCGTGTCGCGAACGGGGTCCATGCGTGTGGTCATGGCCCAGACGACTTCTTTCCAGTCGCGTGGGTTGATGTCTTGGTCGACGACGACGATAAACTTTGTGTACATAAATTGCCGCAAAATACTCCACAAACCAAACATGACGCGCTTGGCGTGCCCCGGATATTGTTTGCGAATCGACACGACGGCTAAGCGATAGCTGCAGCCTTCGGGCGGTAAATAAAAATCGACAATCTCTGGCAACTGACGACGCAGAATTGGCACGAACACTTCGTTGAGTGCCACGCCCAGTACGGCAGGCTCATCGGGCGGCTTGCCGGTATAGGTGGTGTGATAAATCGGATTGCGGCGCATCGTGATGCGATCAACCGTAAAGACCGGAAACCAGTCTTGCTCGTTGTAGTAACCGGTGTGATCGCCGTATGGGCCTTCAAGCGCGAGTTCGTAGTCAGAGGCTGGTGGCGGATTCACGCCTTGAGGAACAATGGGTTTGATTGCGCGCGGATCTGAGCTGGGTAGCAGATGCCCTTCAAGCACGATTTCGGCCGTCGCCGGAACCGAGAGGTCGCTGCCTAGCGCTTTAGTGACTTCAGTGCGTGCGCCGCGCAACAAACCTGCAAATTGATATTCAGACAAGGTATCGGGTACGGGCGTGACCGCGCCTAGCGTGGTCGCGGGGTCCGCACCTAAGGCAACGGCTAGCGGAAACGGTGTGCCAGGATGTGCAAGCGCGTGGTCTCTAAAATCAAGTGCGCCGCCGCGGTGCGACAACCAGCGCATGATGAGCTTGTTGCGACCAATGACTTGCTGACGATAAATACCTAAATTCTGTCGACGTGCGTTCGGACCTCGGGTGATGACCAGTC
>JBAXLV010000460.1:0-2617 GCA_037134635.1 Alcaligenaceae bacterium | reverse complement strand
CGTTGCTCTCCGTGCACAAGCTTGACCCAGTTCACGCCCGCTTTAGGATCTTTCATCCAAAAGCCGGGATAGCCTAACACCACAGCCATCGTTGGAAACGTCTGCATGTTTTTTTCGTAGACGTATTTCAACTGATCGCGATTGGTCGGTTCCTGTCCAAAGCCTATGCCGAGCGCATACAAAATACTGTCGTTCTCGGTATAGGTTTGATCAACCTCTGGAAACTTCCAGTTTTTGATATTGTGGTAATCCATGATCAGATTGGATCCCAGTCGATGGCATCGGGTGAGCGATCGAGCGCCATGAAGTGATGGCGCATCGCGGGCGCCGCGATTTCAGCGATCGCCTCTGGGGTCCAGCCGGTGCTCATGTGCACCGAACGGATCGGACGTGGCTGGCTAAAGAGCATGATTTCGTTGGCGCGAACACCAAATATTTGACCAGTCACATCTTTTGCTTCTGGGCTTGCTAGGTACACTGCCATTGGGCCAATCTTGTTGGCATCCATTTTTTGTAATTTAGTGACGCGCGCTTTTTCTTCGGGGGTATTGGCTGGAATTGAGCTAGTCATCCGGCTCCAGGCGAACGGCGCGATACAGTTTGAACGCACATTGTAACGTTGCATATCAAGTGCGATTGATTTTGACAAGGCCGCAATGCCAAGCTTGGCGGCCGAATAATTGGCCTGGCCGATGTTGCCAATCAAGCCAGAGGTTGAGGTCATGTGCACAAAGGCGCCTGACTCTTGTTCGCGAAAGTGATTCGCAGCGGCGCGGCTGACAAAAAATGTGCCATTTAAATGGACATCAATCACTTGGCTCCATTCTTCATCGCTCATTTTATGAAACACCCGATCGCGCAAGTTGCCAGCATTATTCACAACGATGTCAATGCGGCCAAAGTGCTGAATCGCGGTTTCGATAATGCCGTTTGCGCTAGCGCGTGTTGAGACGCTGTCTGTGTTAGGGACGGCCTGGCCGCCTGCCGCAATAATTGCATCAGTCACTTGTTGTGCAGGACCCGCACCGGCTCCCGGGCCTTCACCTGAAAGCGTTGCGCCGATATCGTTACAAACGACTTTCGCGCCAGCCGCAGCCATCGCCATCGCGATACCGCGTCCAATTCCGCCGCCCGCGCCAGTGACTACGGCGACTTTACCTGCCAACATTCCACTCATTTCATGCTCTCCAGTCCAATCGTTTGCACGATCTATTTGCATGGCACCCGCTGTGCCACAAAAAAAACCCCTCGTGCAGGGTATTCTATCGCTAACATAGTAGAGTGAATCTGAGGCTCACGGTGTTCGGCATTTATAAGGTCAGACTTAAGTGTTTTGGAATATTGCGTCGCGAATGACCTTATATAGAAAATCAGGGATAACCCTAAATAGGTAGAGTGCAGATGGTAAACCAAACGTTTTTTCGAGCGCTTTCCGTTTTGCTTGCGATTGTTGGCTTGGCGAGCAGCGGCTTCGCGGTGTTTGCCCAAGGGCCAGCGAAGTGGCCTGAGCACGCCGTGACTTTTATCGTGCCCTTCCCGCCAGGTGGTCCGGTAGACACGACGGCGCGACTGACTGCGCAACCGCTTGCACAGTTTTGGTCTGTGGCGACGCCGATTGAAAATAAAGCAGGCGCCGGCGGCATTGTCGGTGCGCTCGCTGCGGCGAAGGCCGCTCCAGATGGCTACAGTTTTTTCTTTGCTGCGATCCATCACGCGATTTTGCCTAACTTAAAACCGAACCTGAGCTACGACATTCAAAAAGACTTCGTACCTGTGGGTTTGACCGCGCGCTTTCCGATTGTGTTGGTGGTGCATCCCAGTGTGCCCGCCAAGACAGTCGCTGAGTTGATCTCCTACGCAAAGGCAAACCCGACCAAGCTGTCGTACAGCTCGTCTGGTACCGGTGGCGGTACACACTTGGCGGGTGAGTTATTTAACAGTATGGCGGGCACGACCATGCAACACATTCCCTACAAGGGTAGTGCGCCCGCCATGCAAGATTTGGTCGGAGGGCAAGTGCAGGTGATGTTCGCAGACGCGATCTCAGCCTTGCCCTTTATCAAGTCCGGCAAAGTGCGTGCGTTGGCCGTTGGTAACGCCACGCCATCCGCTTTTTTTCCTGAGCTTCCGACAATCGCTGCGTCGGGTTTGCCAGGCTATGAGGGGTATTCGTGGACGGGAGTTTTTGCACCTGCAGGCACTGCGCCTGCGATCGTGCAGCGCGTCAATACAGACATGAACAAGGTATTGTCTGACCCTAAAACTGTTCAAGCGTTAATGGCAGCAGGGGCAGAGCCTGCACCAGGCACACCAGAAGAATTTCGCACATTTCTAGCCAACGAAATTAAAAAATGGGGCGAGACGATTCGCAGTGCCAACATCAAAGTTGAGGACTAACTAGGCGGCTAACGCAGAAGGTCGCGTTTGGCTTGTTCGTACTCGGCCACGAGTTGGTCGACCAAGTCATGAACAGGCATGATGCGATCGATTGCGCCAACCCCCTGACCTGCACCCCAGATGTCTTTCCAGGCCTTGGGGCGTAAGTCTTTGTTTAAAACAACGGCGCCTCCTACTTTTGCGGCCAGAACCTCTTCGGGTTCGATGCCGGCTGCAATAA
>JBAXLV010000459.1:0-2627 GCA_037134635.1 Alcaligenaceae bacterium | reverse complement strand
ATCGGTGGCTCGGACGGCGACTTCGTAGCGTTTCATCAAAGGGGTGATCGGATCGTTGAATTGAAAATAACTGAGGTATTGGCTGATGTTGCTCGGATCCATATTGATCTGGACCGATTGGCCAAAGGCGTCGTTTTCGGGTTGCCAGACAAAGCTCGCGTAAAACTGCGCTTGCAGCAACTGCATGACCAGATCACCCACAATCTCGCGGATCTCCTGTTCGTTATGCGACTCGGCAAAGGCCTGCATGATTTTGGACATCAAGCCCATTTGTTTGCCAGTCAAGTACATGCAGGGACTCCTGGCTTGCTGGGGTTCACAATGAGGCGCATGGGAGGATTACATCCTTGAAGGATGCTGACACCTAGGGGGGTTTTCCCCTCCTCTGTTTAGAGGAGGGGCGCATGAACAGCCATCTTGCAATTGCATAATCCGATTGTGCGCAGAATCTAAGGTGTTTCAGAACAGGGCACCAGGCCCACGATGGCATGGGCAATTTCATCCATGGATCGACTGGGCAGGGGATCATCGATGTAGAAAAGCAGATCATGCGAGTACCAACCGTAGCTCAGTGCATGCGCCATGGCGGATTGAAATAGACTTCCAGGGAAAGATATTTTGCTCTCTTTTGGGTCATCGGATCACCAATGCACCATGAATCACCTAACCCCAATCATGCGCTGCCGTCTGAAAAGCAGTTGGCTATTTTGTGTGCTTGGATTGACGAGCATCTTCAAGAGGCCATTGGGTGGGCCGAACTGACCCGTGAAAGTGGGTTGAGTTACCAGGAGCTCCAATCTTTGTTTTGGAGATTGAAGGCGACGACACCCATGACCTGGATACGGCAACGCCGGGCCAGGGCCTCGGCCTGGCAGCATGGAAGAATGTTGTGAGTCGCCAAAGTGATCGCCAGATGCGTTTCCCCAGAGTCCTTTCTCAAAGGGCGCACACGGCGCTTCAATGAGGGGGCGACATGCTTGACGCTGATAGCCCCCGCCTGAAGTTGCCTAGCTGATTGCGGCTGCGTGGCTGCCCACAATGGCTTCTTTCGCGAGTTCGTGTGGGCTGGCCCGGCGACATTCTTCGGGCGTTTGCCCCGTCCACGTCTTGAAGGCGCGAGAGAAACTTTTCTCACTTTGAAAACCAACCTGCGCCGCAATTTGTTTGATCGCTCGATTGCTGCGCAACAGCAGTTCTTGCGCCTGCGCTTGGCGCACGCTGTCTTTGAGTTGCTGCAGGCTGGCACCTTCTTCTTTCAGTTGCCGGTGCAAGGTGCGCACCGACAGATTTAAAAACCGCGCCAAATCCTGGGCATTGCGGCCTTGCTCGGGGTGCTCGGCCAAAGTTTGGCGCACCTTCTCCACCAAGAGGCGATCACGCCGGTAAGGCCGCACCGTCAGCAGCAAAGCGCGTTGCAGCATGCGTTGCAGCGCCGCCTCGTCACGGCGCACGGGCAGACTTAAATAACCGGCATCGAATTGCAAGCTGTGGGTCGGTGCCGCAAATTGGCTGGGGCCGTCAAACAGCAGGCGGTAACTGGCGGCGTGGGGCGGCGGCGCAAAACGCAAGGTGGTTTGTCGCAAAGGGATACGCGAGTCGGTCAGCCAACAGGCCACGCCCAGCGCGTTGCGCAGCATGGACACGACGCCAAACTCTTGCAGCGCGCCCAAGTCGCGGCGTTCTTGCAGTTCCAAATGCGCCACACCGTCCGATGCAGTGAGCTGCAGATGAATATCGTCGGTGAGCAAGCCGTGGTGTCGGCACCAGCGCTGCAAGGCCAGGCCCAGGGTGGGTGCCGTGAGCGAGGCCCGCACCAACATGCCGTAACTGCCCCAGGGCAGACGGCGACTGAACCAGCCCAGGGCCTCATCGTCCAAGGCCTTCATGGCTGCGGCCGACAGCCATTCCATTTGCAAGGCGGTGATGCGGGCGTCGGCGCGGCTCAGTAAGTTTGGCGCAATTTGTGCCTCAGCCAGTACTGGCTTCGGATCCATGCCCCGCTGCGTAAAGGCCAAAATAATGGCTTGGACAAACGACATCGGTGTTTCTGCTCGGGCCGTGGGTGCCAAGGCGAGAGGCGGGTGAGGGGAGGAGGTCATGCAAAATGATTGTGGCACGATTTGCAACCCTACTGGCGCCCCAAGGCAGTGCTTCTGGCTTAAGCTGTGGGCTGTTTGCTGCTCTTGGACGAATTCCCATGCCTGTTTTGCACACCCAACTCAACCCGCGCTCGGCCGATTTTCAGGCGAACGCTACAGCCATGCGTGGCCTGGTCGATGACCTGCGCGTTCACCTCGAACGTATCGCGCAAGGCGGTGGCGATGCGCCCCGCGCCAAGCACCTGGCTCGCGGCAAACTGCTGCCGCGTGACCGCGTGCAAATGCTGCTCGACCCCGGCACGCCGTTCCTGGAACTCGCACCCCTGGCCGCGCTCAATCTGTACCACAACGATGCGCCGGGCGCGGGCCTGATTGCCGGCCTTGGCCGGGTCAGCGGTGTGGACTGCATGGTTGTGTGCAACGACGCCACCGTCAAAGGCGGCACCTACTACCCCATGACGGTCAAGAAACACCTGCGCGCGCAAGAAGTGGCGCAGCAGAACAATCTGACCTGTATTTACTTGGTCG
>JBAXLV010000458.1:0-2634 GCA_037134635.1 Alcaligenaceae bacterium | reverse complement strand
CTGGATCCGCAGAACTCACGTTCACCTTGCTCAAGCGCGTTAAGCATCTTTCGCTTGCTGAGGCCTACCGTGTGGAATGGATGGCTGGCTTAATGTGTGCGTCGCACGGTGATTTTCAAGAGGGGATCCGCGCGCTGCTGATTGATAAAGACAAGCAGCCAAAATGGAACCCCGCACGGTTGAGTGACGCAACTGAAGCTTGGGTAGAAAAGTTTTTTACTCTACCTTTTGCAGTTGAGCAGCATCCTTTGTATCGTTTGGGTGTTCACTGAAGTACGTGGGGGCAGTCACACACGTGTACTAGCCCGGAATAGTCGAATAAGGCAAGGCGGCGAGCTTAATTGCTGCGCCGTCGCGCGCACCCAGATGCAGAGCGTCGTGCTCAAGCGCTTCAAACGTAGTTTCGAATAGCAAGTAGGCAGTGCTTGAGTCGGTTGTTTGCCTATCAGTAACTTGGGTCACGTTTATCACACGACCACAGGCCTGCTCAGAGCCCCGTGCATCAAAAATATCGACCCCTGCACGCAGATCAAGTGCCTGGGTTTGTTCAATCGTGCCAAAATGCATCCGACGTTTGACCGTGCCGCGGTAATGGCTTCGCGCAACAATTTCTTGTCCTGGATAACAACCCTTGGTAAAGCTCACACCGTCAATTAAGTCAAGATTGAGCGTTTGCGGGATGAGTAAGTCTTGTGTACCGGCTTCGATCCAGGGTAAGCCAGCGGTGATATCCTGACTCTGCCAATCTTCAGCGCGTTCGAGCGTATAGCGAAGCCCAAGTGCTCGGCACGCAGCAAGGTGCGTATCATTGGCCAGCCACCACCAGCGTACGTTTTGTTGCGCGGATGCGGACGATGCAGTGGGCGCGCAGATCCACACCCCGGTTTCACTGATGATCATCTCCCATGCGGCTTGAGGCAGCGCGTGTCCAAGTTGTAGGCTCAACGCTGGACACTGGTTTGCTGCAATCGATACGCCAACGACCTGGTAGGCGCTTGGAGTGAGTTTTGCTTTTGCCCTGAGAACAAACATACCCAGACGCTTGAGCACAGCAGGCAAAATATCTTTGCGTATCAGGCCGATGAGCGTCGAACTGCTTGATACCTCTTGTGCGTTTGTATCAGGCAGTTTTGCCATGACCATCGTTGCCAGTAATCGACCTTGGGCGGTACAGTAGCCCGCGAGTCGCGCCTGGTTAGGACCGGTGGAGGCAATGTCATTGGTCAGCTGCCCTTGCAAGAACGATTGGGCGTCGGCGCCCACCGCATCAAAAACAGCGAAATCTTCTAGCGGATAGATTGTCAGCGTCGCAGGCAAGCGCTGGGCCTCGGTCGTCGCAGTCAGGGCGAGTATTGGATGCATAAGCCTTAGTCGTTCATTTTTGAATCATTGATATACATATTAAACTGTCACTCCTATGAACGCCTTGAATAAACTTCTGCTTTATCTGGTTTTACCCGTGGTCCTTTTGCTGGGAGGGATCCTTGCGACCACGTATCTTTGGGTGCATCGCCCACTCGAGCTTCCGACAGAGCGGGTTGACATCTTGGTCCCCCCTGGTGCGACGCCCTCAAGAATTGCGCAGTTGATTAACCAGGCAGGCATTCCGCTCAATGCGCACGGCTTCAGTGCTCTGGCGCGGTTGGGTGAACTCGATACTAAGATTAAGGCGGGAGGCTACCAGATTGTCCGAGGCGATAGCCCCTGGACGGTTTTGCGTCGTATGGCCTTGGGTGATGTCACTGCCCGGCAAATTACGCTTGTTGAGGGCTGGAACCTGCGTCAGATTCGTGCCGCGTTGGCCCAACATCCGGATATTAAACATACACTTGAGCCAGGAAATGATCCAGTATTGCTGAAACGCCTGGACCCGAGCGGGCAGCTCAGCTCTGCTGAAGGATTATTTTTTCCGGATACATATATTTTCTCGATTGGCACAACGGATGTCGAGTTGCTTGAGCGTGCCGCGCGGACTCAGCAACGCGTTCTTGAGCAGGCGTGGCCGAATCGAGCACCTAACAGCGTTCTTAAAAATCCCTATGAGGCGTTGATTTTGGCATCGTTGATTGAAAAAGAGACGGGCCAGGCCGCTGATCGCAATCGGATTGCTGGCGTGTTTAGCAATCGTTTACGGATCAACATGCCATTGCAGACAGATCCCACTGTCATTTATGCCTTAGGCGAGAACTACACTGGCAAATTACGCAAGGTGGATCTGTCGGTCGATTCAGTCTATAACACGTACACTCATACAGGATTGCCACCGAGTCCCATTGCCAGCAGTGGCCGGGCGGCTTTGGCTGCAGCACTGAACCCCGAGAAACATAATTACCTGTACTTTGTGGCAAAAGGCGACGGCAGTAGCGCGTTCGCTACCACTCTGCCTGAACACAATAAGAATGTGGCCACCTATTTATTGAGTCGAAAGCCATGATTACAACGCAACGCGGGCTTTTCTTAACCTTAGAAGGGGTGGATGGTGCGGGGAAAAGCACGCACGTGCAATGGTTGGTTGATCAACTGACCGCGCGGGGCGTGCAAGTGGTCTGCACGCGCGAACCCGGCGGTACTGAGTTGGCTGAAAAGCTCAGAGCACTGCTACTGCACGAAGACATGACGCTTGAATGCGAAACC
>JBAXLV010000457.1:0-2637 GCA_037134635.1 Alcaligenaceae bacterium | reverse complement strand
CCCCTTAAAGTCTTGGCCCCGATGCTTGCAGGGCGTGTGCGTTCAGGGGGACAATTGATCTTATCGGGTGTGTTAGAACGCCAGTCTCAAGAGGTCGCGGCGGCGTACGCGCCCTGGTTGACGATGTCGGTCTGGCAAGCGCGCGATGGCTGGGTGTGTTTGACCGGCGTAAAAGCCTAACTTGAGCCGGGGATATTTTTTGCCGTTGTTATCGATTCTGAAGGCGACTTAAATGAGTCTTGTCACGCGTTGCCCAAAATGCCAAAGTGACTTTATTGTGTCGCTTGAGCAGTTGCGCGTGCACGATGGGTTGGTCAGATGCGGTCAGTGCACAAATATTTTTGATGGCCAAACAGCTTTAGAAAGTGCGTTGCCAATCTTGACGCAGCGCGCGACGAGTCTGCGAGAGCACATCGTGCAACCAGTCGTGGTGTCTGCCCCGCCAGAGCTCGAACAGCAACCGAGCGCGCCCTCTGTCCTGAGGCGCCGGGCGCAAACCGGAGCAGAGTTTGAACGTCCTCCAGAACAGTCCTTTGTGGCCGACCATCCTGAGTCCGTTCGTCAAGAACCTGTTGCGGATCCTGACGCGGTCCTGCGTGTTCACGGTGAAGCGCGGCTGCGTGGCGAGCAGGGTTCTGCAGTGGGCCGCAGCACCCCAAAATTTTTAATCGACGAGACGCCTTTAGACGGTTTGCGCCGTTGGCTTTGGGCGATTTTAATGACGAGTGCTGCGCTACTCTTACTGATGCAGTTGGCGTATGTCTATCGCAACGAATTAGTGACACGCATGCCAGCATTGCTTCCCTTGGCGCGTATAGCTTGCGCGCAATTAAAATGCGAAGTGTCGTTGGTGAGGCACCTAGACCGCATTACGATTGAATCGACTGCGCTCGAGCAAGCGCCTGGCACCCAAGCAGATGGGCAAGCAAGCGTATTGACGTTGAAGTTTTCAATCCGTAATCGCTACGATAAGATGCAGCCTTGGCCTCATTTATCTGTTGAGCTCAAAGATGCTTCGGGCACTACGGTGATCAGAAAAGTACTGGCGCCCGAGCAATATTTGCCCCAGTCTTTAGCAACTCGGCCCTTTGGGGCGAACCAGGAAACACACCTTAGTCTGCCGATGATGGTAAACGGTTTACAGATTAGTGGTGTTCAACTCAATCGATTTTTTCCTTAAGAGACCAGTATGACCAAGCCTGTATTGATTTGTGGTTCTGTCGCGTTTGATACCATCGCGGTATTTGACGGACGTTTTAAAGACCACATTCTGCCTGACCGTATCCATGCCTTAAGTGTGTCGTTTTTGGTGCCTAGAATGCGCCGAGAGTTCGGTGGGTGCGCAGGCAACATTGCCTATAATTTAAAGTTACTGGGTGGCCAGCCTGTTCCAGTGGCCACTGTTGGCGAAGACGCGGGCGATTACCTGCAACGTTTTGAGCAGTTTGGAATTGATACCCGTCTGATTCGCAGTTTGCCTGGCACCTTAACTGCGCAATGTTTTATTACGACAGACTTAGACGACAATCAGATCACCGCATTCCACCCAGGTGCGATGGATCATTCTTCTGAAAACGATCTGACCGGAGAACAAGGTGCCTGGGCGATTGTTGCGCCCGATTCAAAGGCGGGCATGATGGCGCATGCTAAGCGTTTGCATGCGCAGGGCACGCCCTTCATCTTTGATTTGGGTCAGGCAATGCCCCTATACGACGGTAAAGACATTCTCGAAATGCTGGCGCTCGCGCAAGCGCTCACGGTCAATGACTACGAGGCGAGTGTTGTTGAACAGCGCACAGGCAAAACGATTGCACAATTAGCGCAGGGTTTGCAGGCGGTGGTGGTCACTCGCGGGGCCAACGGCGCAACGCTTTACACTGAAGGACAAGAACATCACATCAACCCGGTTATTCCTGCGGCAGTGCTTGACCCAACCGGGTGTGGGGATGCGCATCGTGGCGGTTTGCTATACGCATTGACACTAGGCTGGAGTTGGATCGAAGCCTGTAAGCTTGGTAATTTGATGGGTTCAATTAAAATCGCATCACGCGGTCCGCAAAATCATGCGCCCACGCGTGCTGAAATTGGCGCACAGTTGCATGCGCATTACGGCAGTCATCTGCCAGGCTAGTGTATGAATATTTTTCTGGAGTAATTTTATGCGTTCATTTTCACGCGCTGTGCGCGCGCTGCCCTTTCGCTTATTGATCGGAGCTGCAATGCTGTCTAGTGTTGCATTGATCTCTGGTTGCGCCAAGCCAAGCGCCTCGGCAAATGTTTACACCTATGGGCAGGCGCAGCGCGATCAAGTCGTGCGTAATGGCACCATTGTAGGTGTGCGTCCTATCACGCTTCAAAATGATCGCACTTCGGGCGCAGGCGTTGTCGCCGGTGGTGCGGTGGGCGGCGTTCTTGGTAGCACGGTGGGTGGTGGTACGGGCCGCACACTGGCCGTACTAGGCGGTGCAATTTTAGGTGCATTGGCGGGTGATGCGGTTGAAGAGCGCGCCGGTAAAAAAGATGGACTTGAAATTACTGTTCGTCTGGATAACGGCGAAACGCGCGTGATCGCTCAAGAAGCGGATGTACCGTTAGTGGTGAATCAGCGAGTACAGGTCGTGAGCGGGGCGGGCCCGA
>JBAXLV010000456.1:0-2642 GCA_037134635.1 Alcaligenaceae bacterium | reverse complement strand
CCATACAGTCTGCCCTGTTCAGGTGTCAGGGTTGAGTTCGTATCAAACTCAACGACCACGCTTAAGACGTTGTCATTTTCAAGGTAATTGGGAACAGACTTCATTGTTCCAGGCAACCAGCCCGGGAAAAACGGATCTGAGCGCAGACCGGCGAACACGCGCGTGCGCCCGTCGCTTGTTGCGAAGCCGTGCTCATCATCTACCGTCAACGCGAGCGTGGCACCACCTGGCAGCAGGCAATGCCCAGTCTGCTTGGCTCGACCAGTTTGCGTTTCAGGGCCTAGCACCTCGAACTGAAAGGTAAAGCGCCATTCGTCTTGCAGCGGTTCAAAACCTGCTTGCAGGCCGGAACCTGTCTGGCGCAGACGGCGCACGACAAAGGCATAGTTAATGGTATTCGAAAATAATGCCGATTCGCCTGCAAAAGGGAGTACGCAAGCGATAAGCACCGTGCGTTTTGGATTGGTCGGACTCGTAAAAGCAAATAAATCGGTGAGATCACTGACGGGGTCGGCAGTCTGGCGCGGACCATCGATATGATCTGACATTATTTAGCGCCTGTTGGGAGAGTGATTGGAGGGGAATATGGATGTTTTTTGTTAAACCAAAGTGGGTCTTCATTGGCAATCAGCGGATTTGTTGGAGTCCCGTAGGGTGTGACACGCGCTGCTTGATTGGGGATCGAATTCAGATACTCAATTAACGCGAAACGTTCACTTTCGCTGAACGCAGGGCCAATCACACCTGGGCCTTTGATGTGTTCAAACGAGTGGCCGGCATTTGAATTACCTATGCGTGTCGTATCAAAGAAATAACCTTCTTTTTTTCCAGAGATATCAAGTCCAAGTTTGATGGGGTCAAAGTCGCGACCAACATAAAACGTCTTTGATCGTTCAGCCGCGGGCGACAAGAGCTCGTAGATATTAGGCACTGAGCCGTTGTGTAAGAACGGCCCGGTAGCCCACACGCCATCTCTTGGCCCCGCTTTGTAACTCTGAACTGGGGCACTCGTGCCCGAGGGCGTATAGCCGTTCATGTCATCCAATTCAGCTTGGGTAAAAGGGCCCGTTTGCTTGAGCGCGCGCTCAAGCATTTGTCCCACGATCTTGGTCGTGAACTCGCCTCTAGAGACCGCTTGCTTGCCCTCAAAATAGGAAGCCAGATTCTTAGTTGCAATGAGCGGATTGGGGTCAAACGTCACACCTGCAAGTTGCGTGCCGTCAGTACCGACGATCCGCTGAGGGACTAGAGCGTTTTCGATGCCTCGCATGCCGCCTTTACGCGGTTCACTCCAGCGATAGGGATAGGTGGTGTGACACTCGATGCAATGCTTGGCAAAAAGTTTTTCACCGTCTTTGACGCGCCCTTCATCAAGCTTACCAAGCAGCTCTTCAGGCCACTTAGGCGGGGCAAGGCGCCTGAGCAGATGTTCAAGTTTGATCATCCCTTTGATGTCGGTGGTCGTTTCAAATAAGCCTGACTCGGGGTCGGCAGACTTCAAGTCGTAGCGCGCGAAAACGCCTAAGGTTTCGCCAAAGTTTCTAGTCAGCGGGTTGTCACTGATGCCGCTCCATTGGATCCAGGCCGACTGGGGGGCGTTCCAGAGAAAAGGCGGTTTGACAGGGGATGCCGCCAAGCGCAGGTTTTCAAGCGTGCCCGTAGCACCCCCCGTGAATGCATTGTGAATCAGCCCGAGTGCATCCATGCGTCCTGGGCCCGGGTTGAAGGGCATCAAAAAAATCGTGTCGACGCGTTCTCTGAGCAAGGCCGTATCTGCTATCAAACGCTTGCGAAGATCCGCTTCGTCAACAGAACCCTTGGCGCGAATACGGTCAGCGAGTGCTTGATATTTTGCAGGGTCCGTTGAGACGCTATCGAGCGAGGCGGAGAGCGAACGTAGCCAATCTAAAAGCGCGATGCGATTTGAGGCACCACCTTCGATGCGTATTTGTTTACCTTGATACTGAACTTGTCCGGTATGGCAGGCGGCACAGGTCAGGCCTGCGTAGGTGCCCTTGTATTGGCCCACGGTAATCGAGGCTTTTGCGACGCCGACTGGCAAGTTATCGGGATTTTGCGCTAAGTTGAGCGGCTCTGTGAGCAGGCCCATGCGGTCGCTGTGTGCGGGAGAGTTAAACAGGTCTGTGGTACCTGCAGCTTCAAGCGCAAGATAGATGTCATAGGACAAAAGCGCTGACCCTTGAGAGGTCCAGTAATAATCAGCCCGGTCTTGTGCGGTCCAGGCCTGATCCAAGTAGTTCACTGCGGGCGTCTGTGCAAACGCCAACGATCCCACGATCAGAGTCGTGAGTGATAAGATTGAACGCGCAGTTGTTTGGCGAAGAGTTGTGATCATAATTTGATGAGAAAGTGCACTGCACAAATGGTTGAATAAGCTAAACAGTTTTGGCATTTAGGGCCAAGTAAAAGCACCTTAACATTAGCCAGTGTCCTCAGCTCGCCACATTGCACAAAAAGATCGACAATTGCAAAAAATAAAAAAGGAGATATACCTTGACGCAGTCAAAAGTAGGTGCTTGGTATTTTGGCTGGAACATCGTTGCGGGTGGTTTACTTCTGACGTTACTGACCGTCGGTTTGCGAATGGGGATCGGCCCGTTTTTTTTACCGATCGCTGAAGA
>JBAXLV010000455.1:0-2645 GCA_037134635.1 Alcaligenaceae bacterium | reverse complement strand
TGAAAGGCGCTTGAAAGCTCAGTTTTCTCGAAAACCGACACCGAAAGAATCTGTAGAAGCGTGTAAAGCGAGGCATCAATTTGAAGTTCCTTTTTGACAATGGCAATCAGAACGTAAGTCGACACGGCGCACCAGATTTGCGTCTTGACGGCGTTCTCGCTGTTGCCCAAAAACTTCTTGATGCGAAGGTGCTGTTTGATCCACTTGAAGAACAATTCGACTTGCCAACGATTCTTGTAAAGCGCAGCGATTGTCAGCGGTGGCAGAACGAAATTGTTGGTCAAGAAGATGAGGGTCTTTTCTGTCTCGGGGTCTTTGAAACGAATGCGGCGCAGATTCTCTGGGTAATGTTGAGCGGCATAAAAGCCGTTGAGTTGCACCGATTGATCGCAGATCACGCCCGTACTGCGGTCGGTGCGTTGCGAGTAGACTCGTTTGGCGTTCATGTTTGTCTTGGCACGAGTCACAAAGAACGCGCCGGTCAGATTCATTGTGTAGAGTCGTTCGAAATCCAGATACCCGCGGTCCATGACATAAAAGGCGCCTGGCTCGGTCGGCAAGAAGTCGAGCACGTTGACTTCGTGCATCTTGCCATCGCTGATATGGATAAACGCTGGGATAGCGCCACGCAGATCCAACAACGTGTGCAGCTTGACTGCAGCCTTGGCTTTGCGAAATGGCGCCCAATCGAACAGGCTCAAACAAAGGTCGATCGTCGTTGCATCCAACGCATAAACCGCGTTCTTCAGATCCAAGCCGACCAAGTCCGTGTCGCTGTAAAGTTTGCGTGCGCGCTTGATCAACAAGGCGGCTACGTCGGCCCAAATCCGCCAGTCGCGCGATTCGTTGGCATCGGCCAACGTAGAACGACGCACCGTGTTGCGCAAGCCCATCGCGTAAAGTTTGTTCGCATTGGCGCCGAGAGTCACCTCGATATCGCGCAGGCTCTCGCGCCACGTCAGTTGCGCAAACGCCATCACACGAAACTGTTCTGCACAAGTCAAACGACGAACGCCCGAGTTGCCGCCGTAACGATCGACGATCCGACCAAAGCTCGTCCACGGCACGAACTCCATAATCTGCGCAAACAACGTCTTGCCGACATTCATGCAAAATCCCCCAGAGGCTAATCCCTAGGAAATTACACAAAAATGAAGAATTTGAATTCAAATCGGCACCAAATAAAATCGGCCGCTAAGCCGCGCCAATACTGGCTCTTACTGAAAATTTACCCGGTTTAACCGGACACTAGTGATTTCATCACTGAAACAAAAGAGGCCAGCTCAGCGAGTAAAGCCTTTAATTACTATTATCAGGCGCCAGGTGGAAAGCGCGAGAATTTTAAAGATGGCCAAGGTGCAACACTTGCCCTCGCACAGTTAGAAATAATGCTTAAGACGCTTGCTGCAAACTATGAAGTCTATCTGTTGCTAGATAATCCCTCAGGGCTCGACTTTGCACCCCAGACTTTGATCGGGAATCGGCTGTCTTTTCAGACAGCAAAAAATCTGAGCCCAACAGTCAAAATAGATGAAGAGCAAATTGCGCTCAATGAACGTCTTAAGGGAGTCGCCCAACGCGCAGGCGCACGCGTCATAGACCAGCTAAGTGTGCTGTGTCGAGGGAGGGATTGTATTAGGCTGACAGAAGATAGGAAGCCGATCTACAAAGACGAACATCATATGCGACCGTTCTTTGTCAAAGAGCATGCCGACTATTTCGAAAAAGAGCTTTTGAGATAAAAGAGTTATTCAACTAAGGGAGTCAATCGCTTGGACCTTATTTCCAATCCACCGATTCAATCTTAATCCCCAGTCTTCGTCCATCTTGGTTGATACCGAAGTTTCGTGGCACAAAACATCGCTGCACTTTGAACTCAATTTGATAATCATCTGGCGTTGCAAGCGTGCCTTCGGGTAAGTCAATTGCAAGGCTTTGAGGGATTGTTTGGTTAAGGATAAAGTCTTTTTTGAGCAATAAGTCTCGATTGAACCATATGGTAAGGCTGACCGGTAATGGCCGGGTAGCCACATCGGGTTGGGTGGTTGCAAGATTTAAGATCATGCCATGGGCGCCAACCGGTACGTCGATGAGCAGGCGTCCTGACGTCCAGCCGTCGCGAGCAAGACTACGTGTGGCTTGACATTGAACGTCTACATTAAAAGGGCTACCTTTAAACGACTGATACGTTTCTTTGGCGATCAACAGCAAGGCGATTACTGTGGCGGCCAGTAAAACCTTAGGTTGACTGAGCCAGGCGAGTCGTTGGCCGACCATCGGCACAAACCGGCCGTCTGTCATGAGGGATACTGTTTCGTTTTTGGCTGAAGTCGTGTCTTGCTTTGTGATTGAAGCGTACAGCAGGGCGACAAAGCAGACTGCAAGTAAAAGGTTCTCGCGCACCAACATTGAGTGTGCCAAAAGATTACCTGCAAAAACAGCTGCAAGGGCCGCAGCCGCAGGGATCAACAGCCGCTTATTGGCGGTTCGAATGAATGGGTAGATTAGCAGTAACGCAAATGCACAAAAGCCGATTAGGCCAGTCTCAACGAGCGTTTGTAGAAAATAATTGTGAGCATTTTCGCCGTTTTGCTCGACGCTTAAAAATAGTGATCTGGTCAAGTCGTGATTGGCTGATTGGCGAT
>JBAXLV010000454.1:0-2648 GCA_037134635.1 Alcaligenaceae bacterium | reverse complement strand
CTGGAAAAACCTTTGTCTTGACAGGTACGTTACCGGTATGGACGCGTGAAGAGGCGTCAAGTTTAATTGCGGCTGCAGGAGGTAAAGTCACCGGCTCGGTATCACGCAAAACCTCGTTTGTTGTGGCTGGCGAAGACGCGGGCAGCAAGCTAGAAAAAGCCATTGAACTAGGCGTCACGGTACTGGATGAAGCCGCCTTGCGCGCACTGTTAGCGCAAGGCTAGGGCCTTCGATCTTTACGTTGGTTTACTTGATAGTCGCTTTGCCGCGCAACTCAGCCTGGAAGGTTGATAACGCAGTTTGCTTCATCATTTCTTCGAGCTGAGGGCGAACTTGCTCGAAGGGAGGGAACTCAACGGGGCGAATGTCAATCACTTCAATCACATGCCAACCGTATTGCGATTGGACGGGTGCAGAGGCAAGCTCGCCCTTTTTAGTGGCCGCAACGGCCTTGGCGAAGGGCTCAACATAGTTGGTATTGGGTGCCCAGCCAAGATCGCCGCCTTTTTCAGCAGAGCCAGTGTCTTTCGACTGTTTGGCAAGATCTTCAAATTTTGCTGACTTGGCTTTGAGTTTTGCGTGCATGTCGTTTGCGACTTTTTCTTCGTCGACCAAAATATGACGCACGTTGTACTCAAACTTACCAGCTTCGGCTTTTTTAAGTTTGTCGTATTCGGCTTTTGCAGTCGCTTCGGTGACAGGGTTTTTCTTGACGTAGTCTGTCATGAGCGCCTGAACCAGAATGCCCTGACGACTGAGTTCAAGCTGGATCGCCACCGTTGGATCTTTGGCGATACCGGCTTGTTCAGCAGCCTGCACCATGACCTGGCGGTTGATGAGCTCATCTTTCACTTGTTCGCGTAACTGAGGTGTGTCGCTTGCGCCTTGACCTTGGCTGATTAAGAGCTTGACGAATTGATCGACATTTTCTTGAGTGATGGCTTTGCCGTTTACGGTTGCCACGTTTTGAGCGTAGACCGGAGCTGCAAGTGCCAATGAGGCAACTAGCATAACAATACGTTTCATGAATTTCCTTTGGAAGGCGCCCGAGTGGACAGTGCCAATGCGTGAATCGGGTATGGGATTAAATCGCGCAAAAGATCATACACCAGTCGATGTTGCGCAATCATCGATTGGTTAGAAAAACACTCGGCCACGATGGTGGCCCGGAAGTGGCTTGCCCCGCCCTTGTTGCCGGCGTGACCGGCGTGAAGGTGTGATTCGTCGTGGATATCAAGCTGACTGGCGTTCAAGGTTGCGAGCCGCTCTTTTAGTAACACGAGGTGCGGGTTCATTGGAGTTATTTCGTTATTTAAAGAAGTCATGGCTTCGGGTCGCTGTCTTTGTTTTCGATATGCTTCCCTAGCCAAACTGATTGTGCAATCACAAACACAATTAACAGGCCCATCAAGCCAAAGACCTTGAAGTTGACCCATTGATCGGTTGTAAAAAAGCCCGAAAAGGCGACGAACAGATTGATCCCACCGGCGGCGATGAAAAACAAGGCCCAGCTTAAATTCAGTCGTGTCCAGGCCGGGGCTGCCATATTAATTTTTTCGCCTAGAAGCTTTTGCATCAAGTTGCGCCCTAGAAAAATTTGGCTGACAAGCAATACGCCGCCAAAAAGCCAGTACAACATGGTGGGCTTCCATTTTATAAAGGCATCATCCTTAAACCAGAGCGTTGCACCACCGAACACGACTATCACGGCGAGATTAATCCAATGCATGCCTTCAATCGGTTTGCCCGTGAGTTTGATCCAGACGATTTGCCCAACCGCCGCGGCCATTGCAACGCCCGTTGCAACATAAATATCGGCAAACTTGTAGGCCGCAAAAAACAGAATCAGTGGAAACAGATCAAAGAGAAATTTTTTCATGGTTTGATCGGCTCAAAGGTCAATGAAAGAGAGTTGATGCAGTAACGCAAACCCGTGGGGGGCGGGCCATCTGGAAACACATGGCCCAGATGGCTGTCGCAGACGTTGCACATGACTTCGGTGCGAAGCATGCCGTGTGACGAGTCGGTTTCTTCGCGTACATTGTCGCCGTCGATGGCGACAAAATAGCTTGGCCACCCGCAGCCTGCATCAAACTTGGTATCCGAGGCGAATAAGGCAGTACTACAGCCCACGCAGCGATAAATGCCGTGTTCGTTGTGATCCCAATAGCGACCCGTAAAGGCGCGTTCGGTTCCTTTTTGACGGGCGACGTAATATTCTTCGGCTGAAAGCTGGGCTTTCCATTCGGCATCTGTTTTGATGATTTTTTTCATATAGGCTATTCGAGTGCAGTTATTTAAAAAGGTTCGAGGCGAATTGATAAAAGTTTGGAGTAAATTGGCTAAACCTGCCGTTCTTTCGATTTCAGGTAAGAGGATGCCCGCATTTTACGATGCAACGCGTGTTTGCCGAGGGTTATCGGGCATAATCGACCATCATGTTAATCGAGTTTAAAAACGTCTCTGTCGAGCGCGAGCGCCGGCTGGTCTTATCCGACCTGCGCCTGGTGCTATCCGAGCAACGTATTGGGGTGATAGGGCCCAATGGATCTGGAAAAAGCTCTTTGGTCAGGCTGATTAATGGCTTACTTTTGCCCCAGGTGGGGCAGGTTTGCGTCAACGGGCTGGATACTGGAAGGGATGCCGCT
>JBAXLV010000453.1:0-2655 GCA_037134635.1 Alcaligenaceae bacterium | reverse complement strand
CCTGACGAAGTTAGGCTCGCCTTCGTCTTATATTAGTCGTTATTTGAATTCAACGGCAATAGTACGTCCAGTTTGCTAGATTCCTGTTAACGATCTAATCTATCCCAAAAGCAAATACGGAGACAACAATGCTCAATCACACTCTCAACCGTCGCCAATTCATTTTGGGCTCGTCTGCCATGTTAGCGGGCGCCGGATTAACGCAATTTAGCGCTTTCGCGCAGGCAGCAACCACGGTTCCTGTGATCGACTCCTTAAATATCAAAGTGATTGTGGATAGTAGTTATGACTCGCCCAAGCCTGGGGAAAATAAATGGGTCAAAATTAAGCGTACGCCATTTATTTCGAGCAAAGACTTCCGCAAAGCGCTTCATAACGAATGGGGCCTCGCACTCGCGCTTGAATCGAAGATGGGCCAAGACCAGAAAAATATGCTGCTGGATTACGCCTACACCCCTACAGCGCTGATCGGCAACATGGAAATCATGGACGTCAAACCCGAACAGCAACATGCCATGATTCTGAGCCACGGACACTTCGATCACTTCGGCGGCCTGATCGCCTTTCTGCAAGCAAATCGCGCGAAACTACCGGCAGACCTTACTTTGTACGTAGGCGGTGAAGACAATTTTTGCAATCGCAAAACCGTCATCGGAGCGCCGGGACATTTTGCAGACTGGGGCGTTCTAGATCGCCGTGAATTGGATGCTTTGAAGGTAAAAATTGTCTATTGCGAAAGCGCGACTATCATTCAAGGCCATGCGTTTACCACTGGCGCGATTAAGCGAAGCAGTTTTGAAACAGTCTTGCCCAACACACAAGTTGAATTCAGCAAAAAAAATGGAATTGGCTGCGACCTACCTGATCTTAATGCGAAAGCAGACGGCAAGTTTGTGAAGGATGAGCACGTTCATGAACATGGCACTGCCTTCAATCTGCGCGATCGAGGTTTAGTCGTGATTTCTTCTTGCGGCCATGCCGGCATTGTAAATACGGTGCAGCAGGCCATTGAAGTCTCTGGCGTCACGAAGGTACATGCAATCCTGGGTGGGTTTCACCTCTTTCCCGCAGCAGATGCGTACTTAACTTCAACCGTCGAAGCGCTCAAAAAATTCAATCCAGACGTTGTGATTCCGTTGCATTGCTCAGGTCCAGGATTTGTAACCGCTATGCAAAGTATTTTAAATGACCGCTTAGTGACGTCAACCACCGGCACTGAATTTCAATTTGGAAGCTGATGCATTTTTTTCGATTCGCCGGCTTGGTTCTAATTAGTTTATTCCTCGCCGGTACATTGACGCATAGTGTTGCAGAAACGACTCAATCAAGAGCAGATTCCGCTCGCTTGATGGCTGAATTAATGTCCGGAAAGGGCTCCATCGGTGGCCCCTTTACACTAAGCGATCAATTTGGGCAGACGCGAAGCTTAAGCGATTTTAAGGGCAAGCTCGTCTTAATTTATTTTGGCTATATGTTCTGCCCTGATATTTGCCCAACTGATCTCGCGAATATGGCACGTTTATTGGAGCTGCTAGGAAAAGAACGCGAGCAAGTGCAAGCCATTTTCATCACTCTGGACCCAGAGCGCGACACGCAAGATTTAGTCGGAAAATATGTCAACCACTTCGACAAAAGCATTATCGGCCTGCGCGGAACACCCGAACAAACAAAAGAGATTGCGACTCAATACAAAACATTTTATGAAAAAGTCCGCATCAACGACCGTCAATACCTAATCGATCACACTGCATTTATTTATCTCATGAACCGTAAAGGGCAGTACATTTCTTTTTTTCCGCCAGGAACCACAGCAGAGCGGATGGAAACGATGGTTAGAGAAGCATTGGCAGTAAATTAAGCGTCATCTTCAAGCTTGTAAATAAAAAGAAACAGGAGATCCAACATGCCGCTACTTAAAAGCAAACGTCATTTTCAAGCTCTACCGCTATTCGTAGCCCTCGTTTTAACGACTGCATACCAAACCGTTCTCGCACAATCCTCAGCGGTTTTTCCAAATCATCCAATCACGATCGTCGTCCCAAATACGACCGGCGGCACCAACGATATCGTTGCGCGCTTAATGGCGACCGAACTTGGCAAAGAGTTGCAGCAACCCGTCGTCGTCGTCAACAAGCCAGGTGCGGGGGGTAACATCGGTACGGCTCAGACCAAGTCAGCCGCACCAGATGGCTATACCTTGCTCATGACTACCAATAGCGCACAGGCCATTAACCCTGCGCTTTACAAAGACACCGGCTTTGATCCCGTTAAAGACTTCATTCCTATTGCGATCATTGGTAGCGTCCCGAACGTACTGGTCGTGCACCCCTCGTTTCCGGCGAAAACTCTGGCAGAATTTTTAGCGCTCATCAAAGCGAATCCTAAAAAATATCCCTTCGCCTCTGCGGGTAATGGTGGTGTCAATCACTTACTAGGTGTCATGATGGACCAAAAGGGGGGCTATAAGATGGAACATATTCCTTATAAAGGAATCGCCCCTGCGATGGCCGATGTGCTCGGCGGGCATGTGCCGATCGCGTTTGCCAGCCTGCCCTCGTCGCTCGGCACGATTCGCCAAGGGCAACTGCGTGCTCTGGGTGTGAGCACACCAGACCGATCCCCCTCGTTACCCGATGTGCCCGCAATGATTGAGCA
>JBAXLV010000452.1:0-2661 GCA_037134635.1 Alcaligenaceae bacterium | reverse complement strand
CAATTGCGTGGGGGCGTCGTCGCCTAATCTAAAGCGCGCAAAGCCAACAATATTGCTTGGGCCACCGTCATCCGGCACATGCACGCCCAGGCATTCGTTGTCGAGTTCAATCGCCACAAAACTTGCAGTTGTGTGTTGTTCGTGCGCTTCTTGGTAGGCCTCACCCGCATCTGCGCCGATATACACCACTCCGGTACCGTCTTTGCTTGCACGCTCGAAAAAGGCATGCGCTTCAGGAAAGGAGCGACTGTCTTCGGCTTGAATAATTTGATAGCTCATGCTCAGGCTCCAAAAATTTTGTTGCTGTCGTAGGTATGAAACCCCTGACCTGTTTTGCGTCCCAGACGACCGGCACCGATCATGCGTTTGACCAGTGGCGGGCAGGCGGCGCGCGGTTCGTTGGTGAGCCCATGCATGGCATCGCACAGTAAAAGCTGTGTATCCATGCCCACCATATCTAGCAGCTCTAGAGGTCCAAGCGGATAACCCAGTGCAGTTTTAACGGCCAAGTCGATATTGGCCGCATCGGCCACGCCTTGGTCAATCAAGTTGATCACGTCGTTATTAAAGGGGATTAAAAAGTAATTCAAGATAAAACCGGGGGTGTCGCGGGTGCGCACGGGCTTTTGCCCGAGTGCCTCGCACAGTTTCCATGCCGCCTCAAAGGTCGCATCAGAGGTGTTCATGCCTGGAGACATTTCTACCAACTTCATGAGTTGTGCGGGCAGACAAAAGTGCATGCCGACAAAACGATCGGCACGCCCCGAGCCGCCGGCGATTTCGGTAATTGAAATCGTTGACGTGTTGGACGCAAAGATCGTATGTGCAGGGCAAATATCATTCAGTTGCTTGAAGATCGAGTGTTTGACTTTAAGGTCTTCGAATACCGCTTCAATCACGAGATCACAATCTGAAAATTCTTTTGCGTCAGTTGTCGTTAAAAATTGCGCCATGATCTGGGTGTCTTCGCCCGCAGCGAGTTTGCCGCGTTCGACCGATTTTTTTAAAAATGCAGCGGCTTGCTTGCGCGCGTTTTCAAGCGGCTCGGGTTTAAGGTCGTAAATGCGGGTTTTAAAGCCCGCGCGGGCCGCAACAATGGCAATGCCTGTGCCCATCGTGCCACAACCAACAATCCCGATGGTTTTTGAAGCGTTCATCTTTTTTCCTTTTTCAGAAAGCTGCGTCCAATCAATTGACGGTGAATTTGATTGGTGCCTTCCCAGATTTGCGTAATTTTTGCATCGCGCATAAGGCGCTCGACGCGATAGTCTTTGCAATAGCCGTACCCACCTAAAAACTGCACGGCATCGGTGGCGATGCGCATCGCAAGATCCGTGGCCTTTAACTTTAAGATCGAAGCTTCGATGCCGACATTGGGTGCGTTGCTTTCGATCAGTTGGGCCACACGCCATAACCACGATTCAACCATGACAAGTTCGGCGGCTAAGTCAGCGACGTTGAATTGAAGGCCTTGAAATTCAAGCAGGCGTTTGCCCGACTGACGGCGGTCATTCATGTAGGCGATCGCGTCATTAAAGGCGGCGCGTGCGATACCGAGCGCGTGCGCGGCAACGCTTGGCCTTGATTTGTTGAGTGACGCGAGTAAGATTTTTAAGCCATCACCAGGCTCGCACAACAGATTGGCACGAGGGATCCGCACCTGATCAAATGCGAGCGAGGCGGTGCCCGAGGCGCGCGTCCCCATTTTGTCTTCGGTGCCCGTGATACTAAAGCCCGGCGCGCCTTTTTCAAGTACGACGGCCGATATTGATTCTTTATCGCCGACGATCTCGCTCCATTTGCCAAAGACAATATAGAGATCTGAGACATCACCATTGGAAATAAAAATTTTGCTGCCGTTCATGATGATCGAATCACCATCGGGCGTGAAGGTGGTTTTCATCCCAGTGGCATCTGAACCTGCGGTAGGTTCAGTGATGACAAGGGCGGCCAAGCCACCTTCTGCCATGCGGGGTAACAGACGTTGTTTTTGTTCTTCGTTGCCAAAATCCATTAAAGGTTTAATGGCATGAAAGTTGGTTGCCCAAATGATGCCCGTTGAGGCACAGGCTTCGCTGATCTCGCGTACACAGGCTAGATAGCAAGCATACGATAGTGGCGCCCCACCATAGGCCTCTGGGATGAACATGGCGTTCAAGCCGAGATTGTTGATGTCTTTGACGTTATCCCACGGAAACTCTGCGGTCTTGTCGTAATGGGCGGCGCGTGGTGCAATTTTTTCAACTGCCAGTTGCCGGACCGAATCAAGCAGCATGGTTTCTTCTTGTGTCCACGGCTGCGCGGCATCGAGTCGTTCTAATACATTCATGATTTGCTCGCTTGATTACTGCAACATACCGTGCGCACCATCGATATAGATGGTTTCGCCCGTCATATAAGGTGAATTTAAGACAAATAACGAAGTCACGAGATTACCGATATCTTGTGCTTCGCCTGCGACACCGGAGGGGATTCGTTTGGCAAGATATTCGGCAAGTGGGCCCTTCTGAATCATTTCACGATTGAAGTCCGTCATGACATAACCAGGGGCGACGTTGAGTACACGAATCCCTTTGGGCGCCCACTCGACGGCCATACAACGGGTCATTGCACCCACTGCGGCTTTGGTTGCACAGTAGGTCAGATGCTGTTTGACACCAA
>JBAXLV010000451.1:0-2668 GCA_037134635.1 Alcaligenaceae bacterium | reverse complement strand
CTATCGACAAATCATCGGCGTACATACGATCGCCGTGTAGCTCATGAAAATCAGTAAAAATTTCACGCACATAATCCAGCGTATAGGGGCGCTGAGGATGACGCGCCACCATCGATGTTTGCCACGGCGTGAGTTTTGAATAAATATCTTTGGTCAGTGCTTGGCTTTTTTGTTGCAAGCGACTGATCTCTTCAGAGATATCAACCGCAGAGTCTGCTTGAACATAGCGCAGCTGCTCGATCTTGCTTTCGAGTTCGCCAAGCGGTTGTTCAAATTCTAAATACGTATTGCGCATATCAATGTGCCCTAAAGAATGGCTCGTTTAGTACTCGACCGGAACAGGGTCAAGACTACGCCACAGATACCAGGTCGCCACGGTTCGCCAAGGCTGCCAACCCTGAGCAACTTCGCGCGCCTCGAAACGAGATACCGGTTCGCCACTGAAGTAGTGTAACGATATTGCGTTCAAAAGCCCGACATCGTCCATTGGCAAGACGTCAGGGCGCTGCAGATTAAAAATCAAAAACATCTCGGCCGTCCAGCGGCCGATCCCGCGAATCGCGGTGAGCTCTTCAATCACGTCTTCATCTTGCATGCGCGCCCACTTCGCAGGCTGCACAAGCTTGTCACTGAAGTGCGTAGCTAAATCCAGAATATATTCAGCCTTGCGCCCCGAAAGGCCCGCTGCACGCAAGCGCTCAAGACCTGCTTTTTGCACTGAGGCGGGCGTGGGTCGCTTGCCGCACTCGAGCAATAGTCTTTGCCACACTGACTCGGCCGCTTTGACTGAAATCTGCTGACCACAGATCGATCGCGCTAACGTAATAAACGGATTGCCCCGACTCTTTAACCAAATATCCGGATAACGCGGAATAATTTTTTTAAGAATTCGATCGCGCTTCATCAAATGCGCGATTGCTTCATCCCAATAGTCAGGTCTATCTGTCTTCGGTGCAATCTTTGCCATATTTTTGACCTTACGCACGTCGCCACTGAGTCAGGCCACCTGGTTTGTCATCCAGTTCGATGCCTGCTGCTTTGAGTGTTGCACGAATCCGGTCAGATTCAGCAAAGTTTTTTTGTTGTTTCGCGAGCGCGCGCGCGGCGATGTGCGCCTCAATCTGCTCGTCTGAAAGTGCGTGAGCAAGTGCTTGCACGGCCTGAGCACCCAAACCAGCTTCGCCAGCACTGGCCTGCTCAAGGGCGCGGCGCGTATAGCGCGTCGCACTTTGAAAATACACTTTGGGATCTTGTTGTAACAGGCCTAATAGCGAGGCCAGTGCCTTAAGCTGTGCACATACGTTTGAGTCTTTACTGCGATTGGCCTGATTCGTCAAATCAAACAGCGCGGCCACGGCACCTGCACTATTAAAGTCATCATCCATGGCCACCTTAAAGGCCTTAGCTGCGGGGCTTGACCAATCGATTGGAACATCTCCAGCGCTAGGCACGTTTTGCAAGGTTTGATACAGACGATCAAGCGACTGCTGCGCATCGATCAAATTATCAGGCGCATAGTTTTGCGCACTGCGGTAATGATTGCGAACAATAAAAAAACGCAACATTTCGGCTTCACGCGGGTTCACCTGATACTGCGCAGACTCAGCCGAGTGACCTGGCAAATCAGTACTCACACCAATCGTTTGGCGAATCGTACGAAAGTTACCCAGCGACTTCGACATTTTGTCAGCGTCAACCATCAGAGGGCCGCAATGCATCCAGGTGTTGGCCAGCGTACCGTTAAACGCGCCTTCAGTTTGAGCGATTTCATTTTCGTGATGCGGAAACTTCAAGTCCGGACCGCCGCCATGAATATCAAGCGGTACACCTAGCAAGGCCTTGCTCATTGCCGAGCATTCAATGTGCCAGCCGGGACGCCCCCAGCCATAAACAGAAGGCCAACGCGTATCTTCAGGCTCATGTTCTTTTGCTGACTTCCACAGAACAAAGTCCAGCGGGTCGCGCTTGGTCGAGGCCACGGCAACCCGCTCACCGGCCCGCAAGTCATCGAGCGTCTTCCCCGATAGTTTGCCGTAGCCCGCAAACTCGCGCACCGAGAAATTCACATCACCATCCGTTGCGTGATAGGCGAGACCTTTTTTTTCGAGTATCCCAATGATATCGAGCATATCGCCGACGTATTCAGTCGCCCGAGGCTGATGATCAGGCGGCTGAACGCCGAGCGCTCGCTCATCAGCATGCATCGCTTCGATAAAAAACTGTGTCACCTCGCCTAGCCTTTGTCCGGATTGCACCGCTTTTTTGATGATCTTGTCATCAATGTCAGTGATATTGCGCACATAACTGACTTGCAACCCTGAAGCGCGTAACCAACGCTGAATCACGTCAAAACTGACCAGCATACGGGCATGGCCCAAATGACAGTAGTCGTAAACGGTCATCCCGCAAACATACAGGCCCGCAAATCCGGCCCGAATCGGGGTAAAGGGACGTTTAGAGCGCGACAGTGAATCGTAAATCTGCAACATACGAAATGGAAGGCCAGGAGACGAAAGAGAGAAAATTAGGCGCTGACCGGTGCTGAACCAAAAGCAGCGTTAAAATGCGAGTGGTCAAGTATAGCAATTGAGGGTTTTACGCCTTGAAGCTGCAAAAAAGCATTTTTTCGATCCTGGTCCTCGCCGGCGCGGCAACGCTTGTGCCAGGG
>JBAXLV010000450.1:0-2685 GCA_037134635.1 Alcaligenaceae bacterium | reverse complement strand
CCATGGATCTCGCTGCCAAACTCACTGCACACTTCGAAGATAACATCGCCGCCACACAACGCAGCATGCAAACCTTGTCGGCGCCTTTGTTGCGCGCAATCGACCTGTGCTTTGGCTGTGTGACCAACAACGCCAAAATGCTTGCGTGCGGCAATGGCGGTTCGGCCGCAGATGCACAACATTTCATCGCCGAGCTGGTTGGGCGCTTCGAGCGCGAACGCTTGCCCCTCGCGGGGGTTGCCTTAAACACCGACACCTCAATTTTAACGGCGGTCGGTAATGACTACGGCTATGACCCGGTCTTCGCACGGCAAGTGATGGCACTCGGTCAACCCGGCGACGTGCTGGTCGCAATTTCAACGAGTGGAAACTCTGTCAATGTTCAGCTCGCGATCCAGGCCGCACACGCTCGCGAAATGAAAGTCATTGCACTCACTGGCAAAGGCGGCGGCACCATGAGCCACTTATTGCAAGCCGACGACGTCCACTTGTGCGTGCCCCATGACCGCACGATGCGTATACAAGAAGTCCATATATTGCTACTACACATGTTGTGCGATGGCATTGACACGCTACTACTCGGAGACCCCGCATGAGACTGCTCCCCACTTTTGCTCGCCCCCTGCTGTTATGTCTAGCCATAGCGAGCACCGGTGCCCTGCTACAGGGCTGTGTGCCGCTGGTCGTTGGTGGTGCCGCCGCAACCGGGGTCGTGGTGGTCGATCGTCGAACGGTTGGCCAACAAGTTGAAGACAAAACAATTGAGGTCAAAGTCGCCAGTGAGATTCGCTCAAAATTTGGCGACAGCGTACGCATCAACTCAACAAGCTACGAGGGTGTGGTGTTGCTCACTGGCGATTCGTTAGGCAACGATCGTAAAGCCGAAAGCACTGAAATCGCGCGCAACGTGCGACATGTCAAATCGGTTTCAAACCAAGTCAACGTTGTTAAAGAAACCGCCTCGTTCGGCGAGATCAGTAATGATACGTGGATCACCTCCAAGGTCATGACCACGCTCGCGACCACCAAAGAAATTCCCTCACGCACCATTGTTGTCGTAACCGATCGCAGCGTGGTGTACTTGATGGGCCTCGTCACACAATGCGAAGGTGACCTCGCAGCGGCCGCCGCTGCTCAAGTCAGCGGTGTCAAACGCGTTGACAAGCTCTTTCAGGTCATTTCGCCCGCCGAGGCCAATAAACTCGACGACTTAAATCGTATCTTCAGCACCAGTGGCAGCAGCGGCGGCGGCAACACGACACCTATGGGTGAAAATAGTGCGGCCTCGGCTCCAGCAGGCGGCGCGGGCGTTGAAGTATTGCCGGTCAGATGAAAAAGTTATTTTCAATCGTCATCCTGGTCGCACTCGGAGGGCTGGGCGTCTGGCTATTTGCTAGTCCTGCGGCACAGGCGCCCGAGGTCACTTTTTCAACCCTCTCAGGCAAGCAGTTAAAAATGTCCGAACTTCGAGGCAAGGTTGTACTCGTTAAGTTTTGGGCGACTAGTTGCGTGACCTGTGTCGCGCAAATGCCCGACAATATCGAGCATTTCAATAGGTACCATGCGCAGGGGTTCGAAATCGTGGCAGTGGCGATGCAATATGATCCTGCTAACTACGTCATCAACTTTGTCGATACCCGCAAGGTCCCGTTTACGGTGGCACTCGACACCGTGGGGCAAGTCGCCGAGGCCTTCGGTGATGTCAAACTGACCCCAACCGCCTTTCTCATTGATAAAAATGGCCAAATTCTCAAGCGCTATTTAGGTGAGTACAACAAAACAGAATTCCGCAGCACACTTGAGAAAGCGCTGGCAAGTTAGCCGGCTCGCCGCACACTACAATTATTCAAAAATTAACCGACTCCCCCTCAACACGCTTTTACTGTTGCGATCGCCTCATGACCAGTCAACCCCCCTCTGCCCAACTGCCTCCCGAAATCGTTGCAAAAGTTTTGTCGGAAAGCCTGCCCTACATTAAACGCTTTCATGGCAAAACCATTGTCATCAAATATGGTGGCAACGCCATGACCGAAGAGGTCTTGCAGCGCAGCTTTGCCCACGATGTCGTCTTGCTCAAGCTCATCGGCCTGAACCCGATCGTCGTGCACGGCGGTGGGCCACAAATCGATGAGGCACTGCGTCGCATCGGTAAAAAAGGTACGTTCGTACAAGGCATGCGCGTCACCGATGCCGACACCATGGAGGTTGTTGAGTGGGTGCTGGGCGGTCAAGTCCAGCAAGACATCGTGCTCATGATCAACGAAGCAGGCGGTAAAGCCGTTGGTTTAACAGGTAAAGACGGCTGTTTAATCCAGGCTAAAAAGAAATTAATGCCTAATAAAGATGATCCTGCCAATCCGCTCGATATCGGCTTTGTTGGAGATATCGAACATGTCGAGCCCGCGGTCGTCAAAGCCTTGCAGGACGACCAATTTATTCCAGTAATTTCACCCATCGGTTACGGCGAAGATGGTCTGGCTTACAACATCAATGCAGATGTCGTCGCCGGAAAAATGGCAGAGGTCTTAGGCGCCGAGAAGCTTCTGATGATGACCAATACGCCGGGCGTGCTCGACAAAGATGGCAAGCTCATGCGGTCGTTATCGGCCAAAACGATTGATGCTTTATTTGCGGATGGCACGATCTCGGGCGGCATGCTGCCAAAAATTTCGTCGGCCCTTGATG
>JBAXLV010000449.1:0-2701 GCA_037134635.1 Alcaligenaceae bacterium | reverse complement strand
CAGCAACATCTCTGCCAAGCGACCATAACGTAAGGTGCCAAAACTTTCAGCGACCGATGCCGCTCGACCCATTTCTGCAGCGCCGGGCAATCCAAAGGGGCGCGTAGTATCTGGCAAAAATTCAGGGTAATACATCGACTGCGTCACCCGCGCCATCTGACGCATAAAAAAATCTGGCGGAAACGTAATGATCTCATCGAATGCGTCGTCATTATCCCAATAGTCGTGATCATCCTGAATAAAGAAGGTGGGCGTCGATCGAAACTCTGTGCCGTATACCGGCGTAATCTGAGGCCCCGCTGCTTTTTTAAGCAACTGCTCGTTATCTGTACCAAACACCGGCATCGAGCGCTCAAAGCTTCCACCGATTAACGCTTGAGCTTGAGCGGATCCGCCGGAATTTTTTGCGGTGAGTGGAGAGCGCAGATCCCAGTAGACGTGGTCTCCGTTCGCAACCGCGGCATCAGGTTTAAAAGATAACGCGCGCTTGAGCAGGCGGTGTCGCGTTGCAGCGGGCAAGAAGTTCATTGCTTCGTGCCCGCCTGCACAGGTGAACAGCAGCAAACGCAAATGGTCAGGTGTGCTGGCAGGCGTCGGAAATGTCGCTAGATCCCACGGTTGACACAAGAACTGACCTTCAGGCCCTTTCAAAGCAAGCGTATACGTGCGTCCCGCAGACAAGCCGCCTACCCGAAATTGCCAAAATTCGCCCTGCGTGTCGGTCATTTGGCCCTGGACGGCGCGGCCATCAACCATCAATCGAGGTGGCGCCTTAAAGGTAGAGACAAACGAAACTTTAATCAAAAAATCTGAATGGTTTGCTGTCGGCAAAATATGTCTGACCTGACCTGCATCCCACGCCGACCCCATCGGTGCAACCGCCGCCTGTGCAAAAACTGCGGGAGGCAGCGCAGCGAGCAAAGGTGCGGTACTGGCACGTAGAAAGTCACGACGCTTCATGGGTTTTTCTCTATTTACGTTGTGCGATCATGACCGCATAGTTACCATCTTTAAAATAACCAAACCTAAATTTCAGCGGTTTGATATCTTCGCGCTTGGCAAAGGCCTGCGCCAGATCCCCGTGATAGCTTTGAAAAGCATGATGCGCAACAACAAATTTTCCAAACAATGCAACTTGATGCGCTTGAATTAAATTCGTGTAGCGTAAGCCGGTTTCATCTTGCAAGATGACGGGCGAGCGCGTCAACACTTCATTAGCAATCACACTAAAACTCGCATTTTGCGGTAAGTGGGATGCCGCCTTAAACATAACAGGGCTTGCTGCAAGGGAGCGAACCAATTCAAGGTTTTCAGGTGCTGCTTGTAAACCAACATTTGACAGGTCGACCCTCAAGTAATCGACGATGATAGTTTTGCCGTTGCGGTTTGCCTGGATACGAACCGAGCGCCAACGCGGGGTCGAGGGGGATAGTTCTTGAATCATTCCGTTCGCGTCAACCTCAATCGGAACAACCCGTTCGATCTCAAAACCCTGCAAACTTAAAAAACTCACTATAAACGTACTGGCCCCAATATTGGCGCGCGTCGAGTATAAATATTTTTCGAGGTACTCAGTGACATAAAAGCCATGCACACCAAAATGCTGCCACGCCGACGTCAGAACACCAAGACTTTGTTCAAGCAAGTCAGGGGGCAGGTTCGCCAGATCTAAAGGACGCTCTGCACTTTGCATGGCCATCATGACATAGCGTCGAGCGTTCGGGAACAAATGATTCACCGTAACGAAGTCAGGACCAGAAAAAGGATAGAACACAGTCTCTGTGGCGGCCGGAACTTCTTCGAGCGCCCACTGGGCCATTGGATCGCCAATCGTTTGGCTATAGCGCGCCCAGTTTGCGGTGACCTCGCGCACAAAGCTCGCCCAACGCGGGCTTTCGAGTAGTGGGAGTGGCGCGTTGGTCAGCGGCTGTTGTCCCGCCAATAAAATAGCGGCAGTGCGCATCGAAGCCGAAGAGTCTTGACTGACGACGGAATCAGCAACGACCTTTGCAGGGCCAGTGTTATCAGCCGACCCTGCGGGTTGCCCGTTTGCCGCAGCGACAACCATCAAACCAACCAATGCAAGCAAGCAAGCGAATTGACGGGCAACGTACATAGTATTTTCTTTGACTAATTTGAGCTAAATTGGGCTTTGAGTTTAATCGACCTGGCCCAAGACCCCAAAATCCATCATGCACACTCGAATTTTTCACGCCTTTTCGCTGATTTTGGTCTTGTTCGCCGCCCCCCTCTGGTTCACTTCTGCCCAGGCGCAACCCTACCCCAATCGCCCGATCAAAATGGTCGTGCCGTACCCCGCAGGGGGCAATGCCGACATCACAGGACGGGTGATGGCCAAAAAAATGAGCGCGCTGCTCAACACCCCGATCGTCGTTGACAATCGCAGCGGTGCGAATGGCATGATCGGCACAGATTTGGTGGTCAAGGCGGCCCCAGATGGCTATACGCTTCTCATGGCTGCCAGTGGCCCGATTGTCATCAATCCGGTTCTGTACGCCAAAGTTCCCTACGATCCAATCAAAGACTTACAACCAATTAGTCAGGTGCTGTCGTTTCAATACGTGTTAGTTGTCTCTGCGGCCTCATCGATCAATACACTGAACGAAGCTGTGCTTCAAGGCAAGGCGCAACCAGGCAAACTCAGCTTCGGCTCAACCGGAATCGGGGGTGGTGGCCACTT
>JBAXLV010000448.1:0-2708 GCA_037134635.1 Alcaligenaceae bacterium | reverse complement strand
CCTAACGTAGCGCGACGCATGCGCTCACCTAAGGCAAGAATTTCGGGTGTAACGGGCTCAAAGGGCTTTGAAGAATTTGTCATACATGATCCGATGTCAATAATTTTTGAAAGAGAAAAGCCCGATCAAACTTTCATCCGATCGGGCTTCGTACAAGCTAAGTTAACACAACCGTTTCTAGCGGCGAGTATCCTCAGCAAAAATATCCTTATCCTTGTTCTCAGGAACAAACAGCACCCCGATCACAAAGGTCGCCCCCGCAATCACGATTGGGTACCACAAGCCGTAGTATGGATCGCCTGTTTGCGCGATCATCGCAAAGGAGGTTGCAGGCAGCAAGCCACCAAACCAGCCGTTACCAATGTGATACGGCAGCGACATGCCGGTGTAGCGGATACGGGTTGGGAATAACTCGACCAATGCTGCGGCAATCGGACCATACACCATGGTGACCAACAACACGAGGTAAGTCAGAATCAAGACAAGCGGAAACACCTGAGCATTAAAGATGTCAAAAAATCCATTCATCTTGATGATGCCCTTGGCCGCTTGACCAGCAATCGGATAACCACCAGCTACGAGCGCATCATTGACTGATTTTGTAAAGGCTGCAGGTGTAGTCTTGATTTGATCGCCAGTGAGTTTGGCGGTGTCGTAACCAGCAATCTCAGTCGTACCGACTTGAACTTTAGCCGGGATCGCGCCGGGCGTATATTGAACTAAATAGTTCACTGAACTACGAGCTAACAGCGCTTTGGTCACGTCGCACGAACTTGTGAACTTAGCAGTTCCGACTGGGTTGAACTGAAACGAACAGTCTTTTTCATCGGCGATGACTGTCACTTTAGTGTTTTGCTGTGCAGCGTGCAACGCTGGGTTAGCGAGTTGGGTGATCGCTTTGAACACCGGAAAGTAAGTCACGACAGCAAGTAAGCAACCAGCCAGAATGATTTTCTTGCGTCCAATTCGGTCTGACAGCGAACCGAAAAAGACAAATCCAGCCGTGCCTAAAATCAGCGACCAAGCGATTAACACGTTGGCGGTGAACATATCCAAGCGCAGAATTGTTTGCAAAAAGAACAACACATAGAACTGGCCCGTGTACCAAACAACGGCCTGGCCCGCGACCAAACCAAACAAGGCGATCAACGCAAACTTACCATTGCGCCAGGTACCAAACGCTTCTGCGATTGGTGCTTTTGAATTGGTCCCTTCTTCCTTCATCTTTTTGAAGGCAGGCGACTCTTCCATCTGCAACCGAATCCAAACAGAAACGGCCAGCAAGAAAATCGACAGCAAGAACGGAATGCGCCAGCCCCACTCCGCAAACTCTTTTTCACCTACGCTGGTGCGTACGACCAAGATCACCATCAACGACAGCAACAGACCGAGCGTTGCAGTCGTTTGAATCCAGCTTGTAAAAAAACCGCGCCGATTAGCTGGTGCGTGCTCAGCTACATACACCACTGCGCCACCGTACTCGCCACCGAGTGCCAAGCCTTGCAGCATCCGCAGCGCGATCAAAATAATTGGCGCAGCCCAGCCGATCGTGTTGTAGCCTGGTAGCAAGCCTACGACGAAGGTCGACAATCCCATGATCAGGATCGTCATCAGGAAGGTTTGCTTGCGGCCGATCATGTCACCCAAGCGACCGAAGAACAGCGCACCGAAAGGACGCACCAGAAAGCCCGCTGCAAACGCGAGCAAAGCAAACACGTTACGTGTAGCTTCAGGAAACGAGGAGAAGAACTGAGCACCGATGATGGCAGCCAGTGAGCCATACAAGTAAAAGTCGTACCACTCAAAAATAGTACCGGCTGAAGAGGCGAGAATGACTCGCTTCTCTTCAGAGGTCATCGGACGCTTGCGATCGTCGATTGCGACAGAACTGGACGTGCTCATATAAGATCTCCGGGAAGTTGCGAGTAAACGCGTTTTTTCTTTGGACTGTTACCGTAAAAAAACAAATAATAATTTGGGCGGAATGTTATCAATCTCCCACGCATCTGTCTTGATAATCTTCTGCTATTTGATCGAAACCTAGGGAAAACTATTAGATAAAGTCATAGAAGCCTACTTATCTTTTTCCGCCAGGCGCCGAGCACGTCTGACACGCCAACCGTAAGATAGCTTTAGGCCTGAACCTCCTCCGACGGCTAATAACAAAATACCCACTAAAGCATTATTAGTTAAGCCCGGTTCAAAGGCATCAAACCCGAGCCAGGCGCCCAACCACAGCCCACACTGCGCGCCCACCACAAAACCAAGCGCGTCTGAGATACCCACCAACCAAGGAGATTCTTTCATTTTGTGTCATAAGCCTAAACGTTCGAAGACAGTATTGTTGGCATTGTTTTGCCCAGTTTGGACGCAATTCTGCCATATGATGATTTGATGCTCACTTTTATTTAACGCCTAAACCGTAAAAAATATGAACACACTTAATTTTGATGCCTTCAAAAAACAGTCCCAACAAGCTGGCTTTGACGAGGTGCTTGAACGCAACTGGGCGGCAAACACCGTTGTACCCACCCACACCCATCCCTTCAGCGTCCAAGCGGTTGTCACGCAAGGAGAGATGTGGCTGACCTGTCGTGGCGAAACAAAGCACCTCACGGTAGGAGGCACCTTTACGATGCAACGTGATGAGCCCCACGCAGAGCGGTACGGCGCCTATGGTGCCACCTTCTGGGTTGCTCGACGACACG
>JBAXLV010000447.1:0-2715 GCA_037134635.1 Alcaligenaceae bacterium | reverse complement strand
CCTCGTTCGCTTGCGTGTTCGGCAACGCGCCATAACGGGTGCTGCTACCTGAGAAAATTTTGGTCTGTGTCGAGAGCTGTGTGTGCGTTTCGAGACCAATGACAATTTCATACGCCATTATGCTTGCCCCGCGCTACGTTGATGCCAATCGGTGGCGAGTTGATACTGATGTGCGATCGCGAGCAAACGCCCTTCGTCAAAGTAGTCTCCAATAATTTGTAGACCGATCGGCAATGCTTTGCCAGCCGCACTTTTGCCGAAACCGCAAGGAATTGACATGCCGGGCAAGCCGGCCAGATTCAAACCAAGGGTGTAGATATCGGCAAGCCAGTCTGCGGTCGGGTCATCTTGGTGATCGCCGATTTGTTTGGCAACTGTGGGAGTGACCGGCCCCATAATCACATCGCATTGCTGTGTGAGTGCTGCCTGAAAATCATCTGCTATCATGCGGCGCAAGCGTTGTGCTTGAAGATAATACGCATCGTAATAGCCGTGCGACAGTACGTATGTGCCGACCAAAATGCGACGCTGCACTTCAGGGCCAAAGCCCTCAGCGCGCGAGCGTCCGGTCATGTCGGCAAGATCGGTGTAAGCGTTGCTTCGGTGCCCGTAACGCACGCCATCGTAACGCGACAAGTTGCTCGAGGCCTCGGCAGGCGCGATGACGTAATAGGCAGGAATTGAAAGACGTGTGCGGGGTAGCGAGATGGCTACACGCTGCGCGCCGAGGCGCTCGAATTGCGTCAAGGCGGCCTCAATGGCGGTTGCGACCTCGGTTGAAAGCCCGTCACCAAAATATTCGCCCGGTACGCCAATGCGTAAACCCTTGAGCGGCAATGGGCCTTGGTTTGTGTAGTGAGTGCTTGCTTTAGAAAATTCGCCCTGAATACGGCCGGGTGTATTGTGCACGCCGCGGCACTGCTCTGCGCTGGTGGCATCGCGTTCGTCAAAGCCGCTGATCGTGTCAAGCATCTCAACGAGATCGGCTGCGGCGACCGCCATGACCCCGGCCTGATCCAGGCTCGAGCCGTAGGCAATCATGCCGTAACGGGATACCGAACCGTAGGTGGGCTTGATGCCGCTGATGCCGCAAAGCGCTGCGGGTTGTCGCACTGAGCCGCCCGTGTCGGTGCCCGTACTGGCCAGCACAAGCCTCGCGGCTACTGCCGCAGCCGAGCCGCCCGATGAGCCGCCTGGTACGCAGCTGTGATCCCAGGGATTATGGGCAGGTCCAAAAGCAGAGTGTTCATTGCCCGAGCCCATGGCGAACTCGTCGCAGTTGAGTTTGCCCAAACTGACACAGCCGGCTTGAAGCAATTTGTTCACGACCGTAGCATCAAACGGGCTGACATACTGTTTGAGCATATTGCTGCCTGCAGTGCTACGCCAACCTTGCGTCACAAACACATCTTTGTGAGCGATCGGAATGCCCGTCAGAGGGCCCGCGGTGCCGGCAACACGGCGCGCATCGGCCGCGCGGGCTTGGGCGAGGGTCAACTCGGGGTCAACATGCACAAAGGCGTTGAGGGCTTGCTGAACTTGTATTTGCTTGAGGCAATCCTGCGCCAATTCAGTTGCGCTGAGTTTGCCCTCAGATAGAGCGGTGCGCAGGCTGGTGAGGTTTGGAAAAGTATGAAGCGCGGTGCCCATTTATTCGATCACCTTCGGAACTAAAAACAGCCCCTCTGCGCAGCCAGGGGCGTTCGCCATTAAGGCTGCGCGTCGTTCTAGCGACGAGGCTTCGGTGACGACGTCATCGCGTAGCCGAAGGTGTACGTCTTTGAGGGCGGACAATGGGTGCGCCAGCGGCTCGACCGCAGATGTGTCGACGGCTTGAAGCTCTTGGATGAGGCCAAGAATTTTGCTCAGATCGCCTTGCGCTTGGGCGCGCTGCTCGGCCGATAGCGTTAGTCGTGCAAGCCGTGCGATTCGGGTGACTTCTTGTTCGGTAATTGCCATAAGTCGCTGCTTTTTGATTGGTTAAGAGGCTAGCTAAATAGCCGCGAGCAAAGCGGTTTGGTCAGAGTGCGTCTCGCAGCGTAGGTTTGCGAGCTTGACGGACGCTTGTTTTATCGATCTAAACAGAATTATAAGTTATGATGCAAGGCTATTCACGGCAGGCTGCGTGCATCAACTTTTATTCTGGCTGGGCTCTCATGTTCGGATTCCTGCGTAGTTATTTTTCAAGTGATATGGCGATCGATCTCGGTACCGCCAACACTCTCATTTATGTTCGTGGCAAGGGTATCGTGCTCGATGAGCCCTCTGTGGTTGCAATTCGCCATGAGGGCGGCCCCGGCGGCAAAAAAATCATCCAGGCTGTTGGCCGCGAGGCAAAGCAGATGCTGGGTCGCGTCCCGGGCAATATTGAGGCAATTCGCCCCATGAAAGATGGCGTGATTGCCGACTTCACCGTGACCGAGCAAATGCTCAAGCAATTTATTCGCATGGTGCACCCACGAAACATGTTCGCCCCAAGTCCGCGCATCATCGTGTGTGTCCCTTGCGGTTCGACGCAAGTCGAGCGCCGTGCCATTCGCGAATCTGCTTTAGGCGCTGGCGCTAGTCAGGTGTACCTGATCGAAGAGCCGATGGCCGCTGCGATTGGCGCTGGTCTCAACGTGTCAGACGCGAGCGGTTCGATGGTAGTTGACATCGGTGGCGGCACGACCGAAGTCGCGGTCATTTCGCTAGGTGGTATGGTTTATAAAGGCT
>JBAXLV010000446.1:0-2719 GCA_037134635.1 Alcaligenaceae bacterium | reverse complement strand
CCCCTTGCCCCGGCGCCCGGGGGGATGTCGGGCGTTCAAGAAGCACGCGGTGCGTTTAACCCCGCGATCGCACGCAAGCGCCCGGCTTGAATAGGCGGAATGGCACCGGGGCCAGTTTCAAACTTTGCAGAAATTCGCCCCGCCATTAAATCGGTAAGTGCCGCGGGCCCACCCTTATAAGGCACATGCGTCATATCGACGCCCGCCGCTTGCTTAAACAATTCCATGATCAAATGATTCGTCACGCCGCTGCCGCCCGAGCCATAGTTCACCTGGCCCGGATTCTTTTGAGCCAACTCAACGAGATCTTTCACGGACTTGACGGGCAAATCAACATTGACCACAAGATACTGCGGCACAATCGCGATCAGACTGATGGGAGCAAAATCTCGTAATACGTCGTAAGGTAAGTCTTTATACAAAGCCGGATTCACCGCGAGCGTGGCGCTTGATCCCATCATCAATGTCAAACCGTCCGGCACGGCACCCGCAACAATTCTGCCACCTAAGATTCCAGAAGCCCCCGCACGGTTATCAACAATAAAGCTCGAGCCCGGAATGTTGTCGGCAAACTTTTGCGCCATATAGCGTGCAACCACATCGGTCGCTTGCCCTGGCGGAAAACCCACAATCATTTTCACAGGGCTTTCAGGGTATTGAGCAAAACTCGCAGTCGCAGCAGTCACCAAGAGTGCGCCGCTCAAAGCCTTGATGAATCGTTTGAGTATTTTCATTTTTTGTCTCTTTGTTGTTTTTATTGAGTCGCTAACAAGTCCAGCCTAGCGTGTCAATCACCCACGCCATGACCACGCTTCGGAATCAGGGCAGACCGTATGAAATTCATAATTTCGATTCCATTTTGATTAAAGGCGCGTGTTTTAACTGTCACGATCCCTTGTGTTGGACGGCTCTTTGACTCGCGAATCTCGAGTACTTCGGATTCGGCGTAAAGCGTGTCGCCCGCAAAAACAGGAGCCGTCAGATTAATTTCTTTCCAGCCAAGGTTGGCGACGGCTTTACCGCTAATATCATTGACAGACATGCCCAAAACGATCGCAAGTGTTAAACCACTGCTGACTAACAACTTGCCAAATTCACTTTTTTCGGCAAAAGCTGCATCGCAATGCATCGGATGGAAATTCATTGTCAACAACGAAAAGTGGATATTGTCAGCATCCGTCAAAGTGCGCCCAGGACGATGCTCGTAGACCGCACCCAATTCAAAATCCTCGAGATAACGACCATAGCTGGCTTGATACCGCTTAGGACCGACCGTTTTAATCTCCATGCGCACCCTCTTTGTCTAGTTTATTAGTTTGTACGGACAAAGTATCGCCTAAAAGAAAAGCGCCTGTCAATTCAACGCCGCACGTTCAGACACGGCAGCGGCAAAAGACTGACGCTCAACTATTTTTTTAGCTTGCGCTGAGCGTTCTCAGCTTTTTATGCCTCAGCCCTTGCGTCAAAAGAACGACAGCAAAGCCGATAAATCCAATAAGATCGCTCAAGCCCGAGGGATACGCCAGCGCCACGCCCGCCACGACCATCACCGTGCGCTCAAAGATGTTAGTTTTTTCAATAAACCAGCCCTGTAGACCGCCGGCCAAACAAATCACCCCCACGACCGCAGTCACACTCGTCCAAGCAATCTGCATCCAGTCCGCTTGCATTAAGCCTTTCATTGAACCCATCAATAACAATCCAGTGCCAGTTTGATCCAAGGTAAACATGAAGGGCACCAAAATAGCGGGCGCTACATATTTCCAGGTTTGAAGGGTTGTTTTGTAGGGGTCTCCTTTACAAATTGCCGCAGCAGCAAAAGGAGATAACGCAGTCGGCGGCGAAACCTCAGACAGGACCGCGTAGTAAAAAATAAACATATGCGCGGCAAAGGCGGGCACGCCAAGATTAATCAATGCTGGGGCCGCGATCACCGCACAGATAATATAAGACGCGGTGACAGGCACTGCCAAACCCACGACCCAGACTACCAGCGCGGTGAAGATCGTTGTCAATAACAAAGAGCCACCCGCGTATTCAATCACAATCGAACTGAACTTTAGGCCAAGCCCAGTCAGCGTCACCGTGCCAACAATGAGACCTGCTCCGGCGCAAGTGACGGCAATCGCCAACACGCCAGTGGTACCCGACGCTAAGGCTTTTGTCAGATTCGATTGATACAAACCAGAGATGAAAGGCTGCTTTCCTGTCAGCCAATCCCAAGACAAAATTGCAGTGTCTCGTCGCAACATACTGCTAGCAGCAGACACCACTGTCGCCCAAAAAACGGACATGACGGGTGAAAATCCATAGAGCATGAACACCACGATTGAAATCAGTGAAAAGAAATGAAACCAGTATTTCTTTGTCAGCGACCAGGCGCCCTCAGCAGATTCAAAATGGATATTCTTCATGCCGTACTTACGCACATCAATCTCAACCATCACAAACAAACCAAGGTAAAACAAGATGGTTGGAATGCATGCCATGAGCAACACGTCGAGATAAGAGATCTTTAAAAAATCTGCTATCAAAAAAGCGGCTGCGCCCAATACAGGCGGAGAAATAATTGCGCCCAAACCGCCCGCGGCGAGTAACCCCCCTGCTGCATTACGCTCATAACCCACTTTTTCTAACATGGGTGCTGCTACCGAACCAACCGTCACGGTCGTGGCCACTCCAGACCCCGAGGGCCCACCCAATAAAAATGAAGACAACA
>JBAXLV010000445.1:0-2719 GCA_037134635.1 Alcaligenaceae bacterium | reverse complement strand
AGCCACTCTTCTTGTTGAATCGCGATCCGGACAGCCTCAGCAAAACCAAGCGTGACAATCGCAAGATAGTCCTCTCGCAGACGCAAAGACAGCAGACCAATTGGCCATGCGGCTAAACCTGCCAATAACGTTGCACAGCAAAAAGAGAGAAAGAGCGGCACGCCGGACAGTGCCAGAAGGGCAGAGGTATAAGCACCAATCGCAAAGAAGGCCACGATCCCAAAATTGACCAAGCGCGTTAAGCCGAATTGCAGGTTGAGCCCCAGCGCTAACAAGGCGTAGATGAGCGCGACAATTCCGATGGCGACGAAATAAGCTGTCATGAGCGATGCTCAAGCGTGATTGGTGGGATAGGCATCAGGTTATCTCACTAACTCGGTGCGGCCCATGAGCCCTGAGGGTCGCACCAGTAGCACCAGCGCTAAGACCGCAAAAGACAAAACCAGCTTGTATGAGGGGCCCAGCAAGGGCACAGAGAGCTCTTGGGCAATACACATGAGCAGTGCCCCGAGCACTGCGCCCACTGGGCTGCCAATGCCACCCAATACCATCGCGGCGAAGGCTGGAATCAGATGGTCCCATCCTAACTCGGGCATGACCACTGCTTTCATGCCGAGTAATACGCCCCCAATTGCTGAGACTATACCCACCAGAAGCCACAGCCCAAGCATTAGGCTGCGCGCGCGAATACCGCTCGCGCGGGCCAAATCTGGGTTGTCAGATACGGCGCGTAGTTGTCGTCCGAAGCTTGTTTTGTAAAGCAACAAAAAGATGATGATTAAACAGAGTAGCGCTGCAGCAGCGATGTTCAGATCTGAGGGAAGTAGTCGAACACCATCGAAATTCCATGCACGTACGATGGGTAAACTGAAGTTGCGTTGATCGTGTCCAGCAAAAAATGAGATCGTGCTGCGTAACAAAAAACCAAGTCCAATCGAGGCGAGTAATGAGGCAATCATCGGTTGGCGCGCGAGCTTTTTAAAAATTAACTCGTATGCAATCACTGAAACCACCGCAGTACATAAAGCAGCTAACAGGGTGGCTCCAAGCAAGGAGGACACCCCCAATGCTTGAATGCCAACCGCAGCATAGGCGCCCGTTGTCATTAGATCGCCGGTTGCTGCATTTGGAAATCGATTGACCCCCATCACAAGCGTCATCGCCAAAGCCGGTAACGCGACAACTAGGCCCTCAACGACACCGTTAATCAGTAGATTTAAAAATTGAATCAAAACAGTGTCTTATTGAAAGCAACACGATGTTAAACGCCGGCAGCGATGGATACGACGTCTCGGCGCACCAGCTCACCTTTTTCTACGATGTAGACGCCAAAATCTGGTGTCACGTCACCGTATTTATCAAAGTCGAGTTTGCTAGAAGCGCCTTCGTAGTTGATTTTTTCTTTCTTGGCTAACAAAGCTTTACCCTCAGCGAAGGTGAATACCGGTGTTCCTCCGGGATTGCCCACTTCGCGGATCTTGGCGTTGACTTGTTCGACGGTTGCACCCGCACCCGCGGCCTCGATGGCCAGTGCCAAAACGATCGCCATGTCATAGGTCATAGCGGCGTAGACATTGGTTGAGCCTGCTTTACCAGTGGCTTTTTTATACAAGGTATCAAAGTGTGCGTACGACGCACTCTTTTCGTTTGATACGCTATCGACTGAAATCAGGCCTTCACAGACTTCGTTGCCCAGAGCTTTTATCAGATCAGGGTTTGCGGCCCAGCCTGGCATAATCCATTTAACGGGTACGCCGGATTGAAACCACTCGCGCAAAATGATGGTTGAGTCAGGCAGATAGGAGCCTGTGACAATCACATCAGGCTTGGCATCTAGAATTTTTTGTAGTTCGCTGCGATAGCTTGGACGATTGGGCTCGTAGGTGACATGGGCAACTACCTTGCCGCCGGCCGCTTCCCAGGCCTTGGTGAAACCTTGCGTGTTTCCAAGACCAGAGGCATTGTTAAAAGCCATGGTGGCAGGGCGCTTGTAGCCATTTTTTTTGCAGATTTCGGCAAAGGCTTGGCCAAAACGATCGTTGGTCGCTTGGTAGCGCCAGACTAAGTCCTTAGTATCCAAGTTCGAAATTGCAGGTGCACCTGATGTATTCATTTGGATAATGTTGGCGGCATCTGTTAAGGGCATGACGGCAAGCGTCACGCCAGAGGCCCAGGTCCCTAAAATCGCTTGAACTTTATTGATTTCAATCAGTTTTTTTGCGGCTAGAACTGCGGCATCCGGTTTTGTTTGACTATCTTCAGTAAATAGTTCAAGTTTGCTGCCGCCGGCACCACCCGCTGCATTGATTTCATCGACCGCCATCCGGATGGCCTGTTGCATGCCAGCGCCGTAAGGGCTGCCCGCGCCAGTCACTGGGCACAGCGTGCCAATTTTGAAGACACCACCCGCTTGTGCCATTGCCAAACCCGGCAACATTTGTAAGGCCGCAGCGCTAGCGGATAATTTCAGAATATTTCTGCGATTCATGGCAGTGTCCTCGGAAGTTTAAATTGAAGTTTTATAGATTTTGCCATCTTTAATGATGACGTCAATATGATCGCCTTGACCTAACAGGCAAGTGATGTCAGTGAGTGGATTGCCATCGACCACTAACAAGTCAGCGATGGCACCAACTTTGACTACACCAAGCTTGTCCGTCATTCTCAAGATTTCAGCGCCGACCAAGGTCGCTTGCTGTAACACCATGCCATTGCCCAG
>JBAXLV010000444.1:0-2720 GCA_037134635.1 Alcaligenaceae bacterium | reverse complement strand
CTACGTCCCAAGAACTGTAGGCAAGTTCTGCAGGAATGCGAACGGCTTGTGAATTGCCGTTCTTGAATAGTTTGGTGTTAGCCATAGCGAGTCTCGTTGGATGTACGTGTACATCTTAACGTAAAATAAACTCAATGTATAGACGTGGATGTACGTTAGACAAAACAGTCATCATTCTATGCAACTATGGTCAAGCATTTGGCGAAAGTATCGGTTGCCGGCGATGTCCTGCCCTCTGTTTCGTATCCCTCCAGCAGACCAAAAGCAAAAAACCTGAGATTTCAGCACTTCAATTTCTCATGCAGCGCCTAAATAAATTGAAGTTTCGCGAGCCTTGCATACAGCCCGCCTTGGCTGAGCAGGGCCTCATGCGTTCCTTGTTCAATCACTGCGCCATCTTCAAGTACGATGATGTGACCCGCACGCATCACTGTCGAAAGACGATGGGCAATTGTCAGCGAGGTTCTGCCTGGCAACACACCATCTAACGCCATTTGCACCTCGCGCTCAGACTCTGCGTCTAGTGCACTGGTTGCTTCATCGAGCAGCAAAATTGGAGGATTCTTCAAGATTGCACGCGCAATCGAAATCCGTTGTTTTTGCCCTCCAGACAAACGCACACCGCGCTCTCCTAAAAAGCTATCGTATCCTAACGGTAACGCCGAGATAAAACCGTGCGCGTGTGCGGTCTGCGCAGCGGCAATCACCTCGTCGTCGCTTGCGTCGAGTCTACCGTAACGGATGTTTTCTAGTGCGCTCGCGGCAAAAATCACGGGCTCTTGCGAAACGATACCGATACTGTTACGTAAGTCGCTCACTGGCCATTCACTGGCATCCCGACCAAAAATTTCGATCTGCCCAGAGCGCGGTTCATAAAAGCGCAACAAAAGCGAAAAAAGCGTACTTTTACCCGCACCTGAAGTGCCGACTAACGCATAGCGTGCGCCCTGAGGAACGACGAATGACACCTGTTGTATCGCCAAAAAATCGGGTCGTGAGGGATACGTAAAAGTAACCTCTTTCAACACAATCGCCTCTTTAGAATCCAAAACAATCGGCCGAGAAGACGGCGCGCGCTCTGCTAATGAAGGCGCTTCCTGCATCAGTTCAACCAAGCGTTCCATGGCTCCGGCGGCGCGCTGCAAATCTCCAAATGTTTCAGACAAGGCCCCAATTGAACCTGCGATAAACACGGCATAAAGTACAAACTGTGTCAGTTCGCCTAATGACATTGCACCCGCAGTGACTTGCCGAGCACCGATCCACAAGACAAACACGATGACGGCAAAGGCCATCGTGATCGTGAGTGCAGTCAGTAATGACCGTACAGTAATACGCTTTTTAGCTTCGCTGAAGGCCGCTTCTACAGCGGTATTAAAACGCTTTTGCTCATACGCTTCACGTACAAACGCCTGAACAGTTGTAACCGCGTTTAAAACTTCACCGGCCATCGCACTCGTATCCGCAACATTATCTTGACTTGCACGCGACATTTTTCGCACGCGTCTGCCCATCGCCCAAAGCGGAAGCACAATCAAAAGTAGAAGTACGATCATGACACTTGCAAGCCAGGCACTTGTGACAAGCATCATCGCCATACCGCCGAGCAACATCAGAGCGCTGCGTAGCGCAATCGAGATACTTGAACCGACCAAGGTTTGAATCACCGTCGTATCGCTCGTGAGCCTGGACAAAACCTCACCGGTTTGCAGCGTTTCGAAATAAACCGGACTTTGGCGCAAAACGTTTTTAAAGACCCGCTGGCGGATATCTGCGACGACGCGCTCGCCGAGCCAAGACATCATGTAGAACCGACTGGCCGTCAATACCGCTAAGGTGCTCGCTAATAACAACAGGTAGAAAAATTTACGGTCACTGGCAGCGCTGGTGATACCTGCGTCTACGAGCCCCCGAAAAGCAACTGGTACGGCAAGCGTTGCAGCAGCCGCCAATACTAAAAATAGCGAGGCCAGAAACCATTGCTTTTTGTAACGCGAGAGAACGTTATATTCTCGCAACCAACCGATAAGACTGCTGAGTTTTGTTGGCATATGGAATCAGTCTGAAAGAAGCGAGTGTAATGGTACGGCCAGCGAGATTCCAGCCTAAGTGGTTAGTATCCCTGCCGCAGACCAAAAACAAAAAAACTGAAATGTAAACACCTCAGGCAGTGTGTGATGTTGTTATTGCTGCCCCGCCAAGATCTATTGAATATCAACGGGCTCCACCCCATCGATTGCGCTATTTCTTTCCAAACGCTAAGGGAAAGACCGTAGACATAACTTCTATAGGCTCTTAAAATCGCGGGTATTGTCTAGTTTGAAAGCTAATAACTAAATTTATTTTCGGTCAAATTAATTCCGTCAACCTCTCGTATCCAAAGAGCCGCCTGTGCGCATCCTGCATATCAATACTGAAAATGGCTGGAGAGGGGGCGAGCGTCAGACTCTACTCACGCTTGATGCCATGGAAGCCAGGGGTGAATCGGTTGAGCTTTTTTCTCGCGTGGGATCGGAGTTAACCCAAGCCGCGCTCGCTGAGGGCTTTACCGTTCATACAGGTATTGGCTTATTGTCTTTGTTTGTTTGGCTTTTATTAAACGCTAAAAAATTTGACGTACTGCATGCTCATAATGCAGCCAGCGCGAGCATATTAGCTGCCTATCGCCTATTTGGAAAAACCTTAACCGTATTCGCGCGTCGCACGGATTTTCCCTCGCG
>JBAXLV010000443.1:0-2725 GCA_037134635.1 Alcaligenaceae bacterium | reverse complement strand
CATCGTGCCTAGCGGCAACACGCCATGTTTCATGGCGAACCACACATTGCTGGTACCGGCAAAATGCTCGCCCATCTGGGCCTTCATGGTGGTCACCACCTCTTCATGCCAGGCATGCGAAAAGCGCCTGCGGGTCCCGTACTCGGCCACCCGAAACTCAGCAAGGTCGGTTGCATCGAGTACGAGTTTCATCTTGGTTTGCAAACGCTTGCGCCCCTCTATCCAATCAGGGTCTTTGCAGACATTTCGAAAGTAGACCTCATTGACGATGGCTAAAACAGGGATCTCAAACAAGATCGTGTGCAACCACGAGCCCTTGACCGAGATCGCGATTTCGCCCGGTAAGTCGCCCTCAGACACTTCAATGCATTTCTCGGGTAGGTGAAACAGCCCCAAAAAATCAATGAAGTCGCTCTTGATAAAACGCAAACTGCCCAGATAGGCTAATTCTTGGGTACTAAAGCGCAATTGGCATAAGTCATGGATTTCTTGACGAATCTCGTCAAGATAGGGGCGCAAATTCACCCCCTGAGTACGGCACTTATAGCGATATTCAACCTGCGCCGCCGGAAAATGATGCAATACCACCTGCATCATGGTGAATTTATACAGATCGGTATCAAGCAGCGATTTAATAACCATATATGTTTCCCAGCCTTTCTAAAACCTTAGCACAGACACCGCGGGCAGAACGGGTATCCCGACACAAGCCGGGCGGTTTGGGTAAAATAGTTGATTATCTAAACGCTTCTTGGTAAATAACATGACGCATGTAGTGACCGAAAACTGTATCAAGTGCAAGTTCACAGACTGTGTCGATGTCTGCCCGGTCGATTGTTTTCGCGAAGGGCCAAACTTCTTGGTGATCGATCCGGATGAATGCATCGATTGCGCCGTCTGCATCCCAGAATGCCCGGCGAACGCCATTTTTGCTGAAGAAGACGTGCCTCAAGATCAAATGAAATTTATCGCCTTAAATGCTGAACTCACGCCGCTGTTTGCAAGCATCAGTCGCAGCAAAGGTCCTCTGCCTGACTCAGACGATTGGCTCGACGTCCCTGATAAACTCAAACTTCTCGAGCGGTAAAGCATGTCTGGTCAGCGCTTGCATCGATCCGTGTAATGACTGAGCCTCAGGCAAGCGCTGCAGCCGCTCGTTATACCGAGCAAATCGTCACTCAAAAAACAGTTTGGCTCAGCGATAAACTCTTTTCCCTCACGATCACACGCCCCCCAGGCTTTCAGTTTTTACCTGGCCAGTTCGCCCGCCTGGGCCTTGCGGTTGATCCAAACACACCGCTGACCCCAAGCGAGTGGCGCGCTTACTCCATGGTGTCAGCCCCGAGTGCCGATGAACTTGAATTTTTTTCAGTCGTCGTACCCGAAGGCAAATTCAGCCCTGCCATGGCTCGACTGCGTGTTGGCGACTCGCTCTGGATCAATAAAACCGTCTTTGGGTTTTTGACGCTCGAATCGTTTAGCGATGGTGAAGACCTTTGGCTGCTCTCGACCGGCACTGGTCTTTCAGCCTACCTGTCGATGCTGCGCGATCCAGCAACCTTTAAACGCTTCAAGCGCATCGTCGTCGTGCACGGGGTTCGCCAGGCCTGCGAGCTTGCTTACCGCAACGAGCTACTGGCGTTGATGGAGCAGAATAAAACGCAACTCATTTACCTACCGAGTACCACGCGAGAATCGCTGACGCTCGACCTATCGCCTTCACTCAGTGCCACAGGGCTAGCACCCGCTCGTCTCACAACGCTGCTTGCATCTGGGCAACTTGAACAACGCTCAGCTCTCTTGCTCGACCCAAATCGCTCACGCGTGATGCTATGTGGTAACCCGGCCATGGTGACCGAGATGCGCGCCTTGCTCGCCCAACGCGGCTTCGCAGCAGGGCGGCGCGGTGTCGCCGGCAATCTTGCGGTTGAAAACTACTGGTAACCGACTTCTACGCCAAAAACACACAAGGTATGGTGTAAAAACTTAGTGAGCATACCTGATCTTGTCTAAAAACTCATAAACACGTGGCTCTCACGCGACAACTTATTGCGCTGCAGCACAAATTCCCGGCAAATCGATGTCACGGACGCTAGATCAGGTGATAATCGGCACTTAAAGCTCACAACCGGATTCGCTCAATGCTCTATCAAATGCATGAAATGCAGCGCGCCCTGATGGCTCCGCTGACTCACTTTAGTGAATTGAGTTCTAAGTTATTTAGTCACGCAGCTAGCCCTTTTGCCTATACCCCACTCGCCAGGCAAGTCGCCGCAGGTTACGAGCTGATCTATCGCCTAGGTAAAGCCTACGAAAAACCCGCCTGGGGGCTTCCAACGACTGAAGTCAACGGCAAACCGGTGATGGTCGAGCAAGAAGTGGCTCACACGCTGCCCTTCTGTCGTTTGCTGCACTTTAAACGTGATCTGCCCGCCAAAGCGCGCAAGGCCGATCCAACCATTTTGCTCGTGGCGCCCATGTCGGGTCATCATGCAACGCTCTTGCGAGATACAGTTCGTGCGCTGCTACCGAATCACGAAATCTATGTCACAGACTGGATCGATGCGCGCATGGTGCCGCTTGCAGAGGGCGGCTTTAGCTTAAACGACTACGTACGCTACCTGCAGCAGTTTTTGCGCCATCTTGGGCCGAACGTGCACTTGATGTCGGTTTGTCAGCCGACCGTGCCCGCCTTGGCGGCTGTTTCTTTAATGGCCACCAATAA
>JBAXLV010000442.1:0-2751 GCA_037134635.1 Alcaligenaceae bacterium | reverse complement strand
TGAAGTTGATGTTTCAGGCCAAAGAGCCGCTGGTCGATGCCGTGGCCGATGATCTGGCATCAATCAGTCTAGATTTGGCATTGTCTGGCGAAGGGTTTTCTCGAACCGGCCGCAATTTATTTTTTACAGTTGGTCAAACTCCCGCCACCACATAGGTCAGTCAATCTTCATGAACAATCCAACCGTGGCGCGTGCGCCCGTGTCAGAATGGCTCTCTCAACTTCCTTCGGTCGATAAGATCTTACTGTTAGATCGCGCTCAAGAATGGCTTGATCAGTATGGGCGAGACGAAGTGCTGCGCGTCACTCGATCAACGTTGTCGCTGTTGCGTCAGGCGTTGGTTGAACAAAAACGCGTGACGGCACCCGAACTTGAGACATTGCTTGACGAGATCGCAGCAACACTCAAAACGCGTGCGACACCCAATTTACGCCGCGTACTAAACCTGACCGGAACCGTACTACATACCAATCTTGGGCGTGCCGTGATGCCCCCTGAGGTGATTGAGGCTATGGCCAGTGCGGCGGCTGAGCCCTGTGCACTCGAGTACGATTTAGGGCAGGGTAAGCGCGGCGATCGAGACGAGCTAGTTGAAGAGTTGCTGTGCGAATTGACGGGCGCCGAGGCCGCTACGGTGGTTAATAACAATGCTGCTGCAGTGTTTTTATTACTCAACGCCTTATCAAATCGAAAAGAGACGATTGTGTCGCGCGGTGAATTAATCGAGATTGGTGGAGCTTTTCGAATACCCGATATCATGAAGCGTGCGGGTGCAAAGCTCATTGAAGTTGGGACGACCAATCGTACGCATGCGAAAGATTTTGTTGAGGCAATTGGTGTAAAAACTGCGCTGCTGATGAAAGTGCACACTAGTAATTACGTTGTGCAAGGGTTTACCGCTGAAGTCCCTGAGGTTGAACTTGCCAAGATTGCGCATCAGCATGACCTGCCGTTTGTAGTCGACTTAGGCTCGGGCACCTTGCTCGATCTTGCGCGCTATGGTTTGCCCAGCGAACCTACGCCTCGGCAAGCGATCGAGATGGGCGCTGATCTTGTCACCTTTAGCTGTGACAAGCTCTTGGGCGGACCCCAGGCGGGTATTTTGGTGGGTCGTCGAGCTCTCATACAAAAAATAAAGAAGAATCCGCTCAAACGTGTATTGAGTGTGGGTAAGGTTACGCTTGCAGGGCTTGAAGCAGTGTTACGCCTTTATCGCAATCCAGACACGCTGCCTCAACGATTAGCCGTCCTGAAGCTTTTGACCCGTCCGCAAGCTGACATGCAGGCCCAAGCCGATCGTTTGCGACCTCGTCTCCAAAACGCAATCATGCAATGTGGATTGTTGCTGACGACCCATCCTGTTAAATCGCAGATCGGTTCGGGTTCTTTACCCGTTGAGCGCTTACCCTCGGTCGCCTTGGCGATCGAGCCGACTACGCGCTCGACTGAAAAGAACGTGCTTCGACTTGAGCGCTTGCTGCGTGGATCGGCAACGGCTGTTGTCGGTCGTATTTCAGAAAAGATACTCTTGTTAGATTTACGTTGTCTGACACACGACAAAGAAGAGGTTTTTGTTGCGCAGCTGCTGACAGCAGCCAGTCAGATCGTGTCGGCCTGATGATTATTGGGACTGCAGGTCATATTGATCATGGGAAGACTTCTCTGATCAAAGCGTTGACGGGCGTTGATGCCGATCGACTGCCCGAAGAAAAGGCGCGCGGCATGACCATTGACCTGGGTTTTGCCTATGTGCCCAATGGGGCGAATGATGTGATCGGTTTTGTCGATGTCCCAGGTCATGAAAAATTTGTGCACACCATGGCCGCCGGTGCAGTCGGCATGGATCATGGGTTATTGGTGGTGGCTGCAGATGACGGCATCATGCCGCAGACGCGCGAACATTTACGAATCCTGGATTTGCTCGGTGTCGCGGGCTTGACCGTCGCAATCAGCAAGGCGGATCTGGTCGACGTGTCGCGTGCAGAGCAAGTCTGTACCGAGGTGTTGAACTACGTTGAGCAGACGCGATTTGGTCGTGTCACGGGTCACGTGATCTCTGCACGCCAAGGGACCGGTGTTCAAGAATTGAAACGCGCGCTGTTTGAATTGGCGGCTGAGCAGCCACGTGAGCGAGCTGCCTATTTTCGTCTGGCGATTGATCGCGTCTTTATTGTGAAAGGAATTGGGGTGGCAGTGACCGGCGCGGTGATCGCCGGTCGCGTACAAGTAGGTGATCGGGTCAAGCTCGCCAGCTCGAGTCTTGAAGCGCGCGTGCGGTCAATTCATGCGCAAAACCAGGTCTCTGACGTAGCTCAGCTTGGACAGCGTTGCGGCTTGGTACTCACCGGCGTTGAATTGAGTCAAGTTCAACGCGGTGATTGGGTATTGGCGCCAGAGCTCACGATACAGACACAGCGCATTGATTGTGTCTTGAAAGCGCCGAACGATGTTGAACGTGCAATTAAAGATGGCGAGCGGGTGCTGCTACACCACGGCTGCGAGCACGTGGGTGCGCGTATTATTTTTCTGGATAAAAGTGAATTGCTAAGCGGGCAAGAGGTCTTTGCCCAGTGCGTTCTCGAGCGTCCCTTACCGTTTTGTTGGCATGATCGTTTGGTCTTGCGTGATGGCAGCGGACGTGTGACGCTCGCCGGTGCGTTAGTGCTGGATATTTCACCACCGGTGCGTGCGCGCAAAGCGCCCGAACGGCTTGATAATTTACGTACGCTTTGCCTAGAGTCGGCCGGTGAG
>JBAXLV010000441.1:0-2771 GCA_037134635.1 Alcaligenaceae bacterium | reverse complement strand
ACCCAAACCACCCACGCTCAAGTCCGCGCTGGACTGAACGTGGGCTTAGGTTTAACTGGCCAAAGCTTTCATCTCGGCATAAAGATCGGCTTTACCTTCAAACCCAATACCAATCAGTTCTGGCAAAGTCACGATGCTATTTTCAACCTTGACCCCATCCGGAAACCCGCCATAGGGTTGAAACAAATCAGGGTAACTTTCGTTTCCGCCAAGACCCAAGCCCGCTGCAATCGCAAGGGACATCTGGTGTCCACCATGCGGCACGCAACGCTTGGGTGACCAGTCATACTCACGAAGCATGTCAAGCGTACGCAAATATTCAACCAAACCATAGCTCAGCGCACAGTCAAACTGTAGCCAGTCACGATCACGGCGCATCCCACCATAGCGAATCAAATTACGCGCATCTTGCATTGAAAACAAATTTTCACCAGTGGCCATAGGCTTGTCGTAATGATTCGCCAGTTCTGCCTGCAATTCAAAATCGAGCGGATCACCCGCCTCTTCGTACCAAAAAAGATCGTACTGTGAAAGTGCCTTGCCATATTCAATCGCTGTTTTTAAATCAAAACGGCCGTTCGCATCAACCGCTAATCTTTGACCAGGCCCGAGCAACTTTAGTACCGCCTCAATGCGCTTGCAGTCTTCTGCGAGCGACCCTCCGCCAATTTTTTTCTTAACGACCGAATATCCGCGATCGAGATAGCTTTGCATCTCGCGCGTTAAACCCTCGATACCCTGTCCGGGCCAGTAATACCCACCCGCCGCATAAACAAAGACCTCACGGTTTGGTTTTCCATCGCCATAGCGTTCAGCCAATAATTGATAAAGCGGCACCTGCTCAATTTTTGCAACAGCATCCCACACGGCCATGTCGATTGTGCCAATTGCGACCGAGCGCTCGCCATGACCACCCGGCTTCTCATTATTCATCATGGTCGCCCACACTTTATGTGGACACAAGACACCTTTGCCGTCGAGCATCGAATCCGGGCTCGCCTCGAGCACACGAGGGATAAACCGCTCTCGCATTAAAGCCCCCTGCCCGTAGCGTCCATTCGAGTTAAAGCCATAACCGATCACCGGCTGGCCATCTCGAATCACGTCGGTCACGACGGCGACTAGACTCAAGGTCATCTTTGAAAAATCAATATAGGCATTTCGAATATTGGATTTGATCGGGCGGGTAGATTCTCGAATTTCTGTGATTTTCATAATGAAGTTCTTAGGAGGACCAAAATCAAAGTGGAACATTGTTCGTAGATCAGGCAATACGATACACTCAGAACGCACTTATAAACTAAAGCTTTCGCAAACGCTCACCAAAAGAACAACGATGACAACTGCTCAACACGCCCCTCAACCGCATCTGATCAAAATGCACGCGCTCGACAATGTTGCAATTATCGGCAACGACGGAGGCTTACCTAGCGGCACTGTCCTGCCCTCTGGTCTCGTGCTCGTCAATAAAGTACCTCAAGCCCATAAAGTTGCACTCATCGATTTTGCACAAGACGCACCCATCATTCGGTATGGCTTAACCATTGGTTATGCCCTGAAACCCATCCCCGCCGGCAGTTGGGTGCACGAACGCTTGTTGCGTATGCCCGAAGCCCGAAACTTTGAAAATTTGCCGATCGCCACCGTTCAACCGCCTTCGACTGCACCCCTTGAAGGCTACACCTTTGAAGGCTATCGCAATGCTGATGGTTCGGTCGGGACCCGCAATATCTTAGCGATCACGACGACCGTGCAATGTGTAGCAGGCGTTGTTGAATATGCTGTCGAGCGGATCAAAAATGAACTACTGCCAAAATATCCAAACGTCGACGATGTGGTCAGTCTTGAACACACTTATGGCTGCGGCGTCGCCATCGATGCTGCTGAAGCCATCATCCCGATTCGCACTATTCGCAATATCAGTTTGAATCCAAACTTTGGTGGCGAGGTCATGGTAGTCAGTTTAGGTTGTGAAAAGTTACAGCCCGACCGACTCATGCCACCCGGTAGCTTTCCGATTAAGGATGAGCGTTCGACCGGTGTCGATACCGTCTGCTTGCAAGATGCGCAGCACGTGGGCTTTATGTCCATGATTGAAGCCATCATGAACGAAGCGAAGGTACACCTGCAGCGCCTCAATCAACGGACTCGTGAAACAGTGCCCGCAAGCGAGTTGATTGTCGGCATGCAATGCGGAGGAAGCGATGCGCTCAGCGGCGTAACCGCTAACCCCGCCCTGGGTATCGCTGCGGATTTGTTGGTACGGGCGGGGGCAACCGTCATGTTTAGCGAAAACACCGAGGTGCGTGACGGCGTGGATCAACTCACCTCACGCGCAGCCAATGCAAGTGTCGCTCAAGATATTGTGACGCAGCTTCAATGGTTCGACGCATATTTAGCCCGAGCCAATGTTGATCGCAGTGCCAACACCACTCCGGGCAACAAGGCGGGCGGTCTGTCAAATATCGTTGAAAAGGCGATGGGTTCAATTATTAAGAGCGGGAGCTCGGCAATTTCTAGCGTGCTTGCGCCAGGAGAAAAACTTGCCCGCGATCAGCGTGGCCTGGTGTATGCGGCGACCCCCGCCAGTGACTTTATTTGCGGTACCTTGCAGTTGGCTGCGGGGATGACGCTGCACATTTTTACAACGGGTCGAGGCACGCCCTATGGGTTAGCCGAGTGCCCTGTTATCAAAGTAGCCACTCGAACAGACCTTGCTCGTCGCTGGCACGACATCATGGATGTGAACGCAGGACGCATTGCGGACGGAG
>JBAXLV010000440.1:0-2780 GCA_037134635.1 Alcaligenaceae bacterium | reverse complement strand
GTTGGGCCTCAGCCTTTGATCCCGATAATGCTGCGCTTCAACACTGGCAAGCGCACGCCAATGAGCAGCGTCGCTTAGATCAACCCACAATTCCCAGCTCCATCGAGCTTGAGCTTGCCTGTAACCCGTTTTTACGCGCGCGACAACCCAGCGTTGCGCAAGCTGCCACCACTTGGGCGCAACGTGAACTGACCTCACCCGTCGAGGTATTCGCAGCACTCCGAGAGTGGAAAAACAATTTTCGCTGAGTTCAATGCTTCTTTTTCGTCTACTCTGCATGCTGGGCCTGGTTGCCCTGGTCGGTTGCTCCGGCTTTGATCAAAAAGGCCGCTATGTTGCCGAGGATACCTCGCGCACCATAGATTTGACGATCCCGCCGCTAGATGTATGGGAACGCATTCGTCGCGGCTTTGCGATTCCCAACTTAAACACGCCCCTCTCAGCCAAATGGACCGCCTTTTATGCCTCGCACCCAGAGGCGATGCAACGTATGGCCGAGCGTGCCGGCAAATACCTTTACTACATCGTTGACGAGATCAATAGGCGAGGCCTACCCACCGAGCTCGCGCTTTTACCTTTTGTTGAAAGCGCCTATAACCCAAGCGCTTATTCAAGCGCTCGGGCGTCTGGCTTATGGCAATTTATCCCAAGCACCGGCACCCAGTTCAAGCTCAAGCAAGACTGGTGGCACGATCAGCGGCGCGACCCGATTGCCTCAACCAACGCAGCACTCGATTATCTTGAGTACCTCTTTGAGTTTCAGGGCGACTGGTATCTGGCACTTGCTTCGTATAACTGGGGTGAAGGCTCGGTCAAACAGGCGGTCACGCGCAACATGGCAATGGGCAAATCAACAGACTATCTTTCGCTGAACATGCCTAATGAAACGCTGAATTATGTTCCCAAGCTACAGGCCATCAAAAATATCGTGGCCGATCCCGAGCGCTATGCTGTTGTATTACCTCAAGTCGATAACAGACCATATTTTGTAACGGTACAAAAAAAGGTCAACATCGACTTCACCGTCGCCGCGCAATTAGCCGAGATGCCAATTGATGATTTTCGGGCATTGAACCCTTCATTTAATCAGTCTGTCATCTCAGCACAAGAAGAACACGTTGTGATTCTGCCGCGCAATAAAGTCGACATCTTTAATGCCAACCTCTTGCAATATCAGGGCGAGCTATCTTCCTGGAAAACATATGAAGCGAAAAAGGGTGAAACCTTCAGTTCAATTGCAGCAAAGTTTGGGGTCTCTGAGGCCCGCTTACGACAAGCGAATCGCATCGAACCCAGTGCCCGCGTCTCGGCTGAACAAATCATCGTGATTCCAGGGCCAGCTGGGCAAGGCATTCAATTAGCGCCGGCGACGGTCAATGCGCCCGTGCCTCAAGTCGCGGGTCGCCAGGCCAACCAAGCGACAAGTCAGCAGGTTCGTGAGCACGTGGTGCGTAAGGGTGACTCGCTTGACTCGATCGCACGTCAATACAACACCACGGTAGTCGCCTTGCGTGCGCTAAACAATCTAAAGACCGACGCGCTTAAAGTCGGCGCTAAACTGCGGATTCCGGGAACTGGCAATCGCAGCTAATATGCAGTTTGTTGTCCCTGATCCAATACGCTGACCTTTTACATTTCTAGGATTTTTTATGGGCTTTCTCTCCGGCAAACGCATTTTGATTACAGGCGTCATTTCTAACCGGTCGATCGCCTACGGCATCGCCAAAGCATGCCATGAGCAAGGCGCTGAACTCGCGTTTACATACGTTGGCGAACGCTTTGAAGAGCGCGTCACAGAATTTGCCGCGGATTTTGGCAGCAAAATCGTGTTGCCCTGTGATGTGGCCGACGACAGCCAAATTGAGTCAACCTTCACTGAGCTCGCAAGATGCTGGGATGGTCTAGACGGCTTAGTGCACTCAATCGGTTTCGCCCCGCGCGAAGCGATTGCAGGTGAATTTTTAGAAGGCCTGTCGCGCGAAGCCTTTCGCATCGCCCACGACATCTCTGCATACAGTTTTCCGGCGCTTGCCAAAGCAGCAAGGCCCATGATGCAAGGACGCAATGGCGCACTCATCACACTGACCTATCTTGGCGCCGAACGCGTGCTCGCCAATTACAACACCATGGGTTTGGCCAAGGCATCGCTTGAGGCCTCAGTACGCTACCTGGCAGCTAACCTTGGCACTGAAGGAATTCGTGCAAACGGTATTTCGGCAGGGCCCATCAAAACCCTTGCGGCAAGTGGCATTAAAGACTTTTCGAGCATTCTGAAATTCGTCGAAGCTAACGCCCCTCTACGTCGCAACGTGACCATTGAACAAGTTGGTAACGTCGCAGCCTTTTTATTGTCGGACATGGCTTCTGGGGTTACAGGCGAGATCCTACATGTAGATTCTGGGTTTTCAAATGTGGTGGCGGGTTTGATCGAATAACACATCGAGGGTGCGCGCAAGTAAAAAAGCCGAGCAATCGGCTTTTTTTATTACACACCCAGATATGCCTTGCGCACAAACGGATCCGCCAAAAGCTCAGCGCCTTTTCCGGTTCGTACGATTTCGCCATGCTCAAGCGCATAAGCCTGGTGTGCAAGCTTAAGTGCCAAACGAGCGTTCTGCTCGACAAGCACAATCGACACCCCCGCATCGCGATTGAGTCGTTCAATGGCGGAGGCAATTTCAGCAACAATCTTGGGTGCGATCCCTAACGAAGGTTCGTCAAGCATCAACAACTTGGGGCGTGCCATCAAGGCGCGACTGATTGCCACCATTTGCTGCTCG
>JBAXLV010000439.1:0-2800 GCA_037134635.1 Alcaligenaceae bacterium | reverse complement strand
TCAGTTAGGCGGTTAAGAAGTCTGGTGCAATCACGACTGGGTGCTAAAGCCCATTGCTGTGTTGCGCCGTACATCTTGACCGCCGTTATCACATATAAGGAGTGATCCGTGAAGCGACGTGTCGTCATTACAGGCCTTGGTATCGTCAGCCCAGTGGGTAACGATATTGCAACGGCTTGGGACAATATCGTGAACGGTCGTTCGGGTATCGGGCGCATCACACGGTTTGATCCTAGCGCCTTCAATGCGCATATCGCAGGCGAAGTTAAAGACTTTGATGTCACCTCGATTATTCCCGCCAAAGAAGCCCGCACCATGGATACGTTCATCCACTACGGGATCGCGGCTGGCTTGCAAGCCTGGACAGATTCTGGGCTAGATATCGCGCAAACGGATCCTGAGCGGGTTGGTGTGATTGTTGGGTCTGGCATCGGTGGCTTGCAGCGCATCGAAGAAACCCAAACTGAATATTTACAGCGCGGTCCGCGTAGGATCTCGCCCTTCTTTGTACCGGCCTCATTGATTAATCTGATCTCTGGCCAGCTCACGATTATGTTGGGTTTGAAAGGCCCTTCGTATGCGGTAGTGTCGGCCTGCACGACAGGTTTGCATTCGATCGGTGATGCTGCCCGCATAATTGAATACGGCGATGCCGATGTGATGGTCGCTGGGGGCGCTGAATCAACCGTGTCTCCACTCGGTATTGGTGGCTTTGCGGCTATGCGCGCGTTGTCGCAACGCAATGATGACCCCACCACGGCCTCGCGCCCTTGGGATCGCGATCGCGATGGCTTTGTTCTGGGTGAAGGCGCCGGTGTGTTGGTGCTTGAAGAATATGAGCATGCCAAAAAACGTGGCGCGCGCATTTATGGTGAATTTGCTGGTTATGGCATGAGTTCAGACGCGCATCACATCACGGCACCTGATCGCGATGGTCCTCGCCGTGGCATTGTGAACGCCTTGCGTAATGGCGCGATCAACGCCGACCAGATTCAATATGTCAATGCGCATGGTACGTCGACGCCTTTGGGCGATAAAAATGAAACCGAAGCGTTGAAGCTGGCCTTTGGCGACCATGCTAAAAAATTAGTGGTGAATTCAACCAAATCAATGACCGGGCATTTGTTGGGGGCTGCAGGTGGGATAGAAGCCGTATTTGCAACACTGGCGGTCTATCATCAAATTTCTCCACCCACGATTAATATCTTTAATCAGGATCCAGAATGCGATCTTGATTATTGCGCCAATGCGGCGCGAGACCTCAAAATCGAGGTTGCGCTGTCTAATTCATTCGGTTTTGGTGGTACGAACGGTTCAATGGCAGTGCGTCGGGTTTAGTGTTTCGACGCACGTTGCTTGACTCTCCAGGCCTTTCCCAACAAGTGCAGTTGACCCACCCCAGGTGGGCGCTTGCGCTGTCCTGGGGGATGTTCGGCATTGCACAGTGGGCTTTGGCCCTCAGCGCTTCTGGATGGGGCATTCCTCTTTGGGTGATCATTCTGAGCCTTGTGCTCAGTGCTCTCATTTATGGGGTCGTTCAACGAAGGCAACAGCTCTGGCTTCAAGCGCACTACTTGTATTTTGACGAGCATAGTGATGAGCCAACGATCACACCCAATTTATTTTGGGGCACTTTTTCTCAAAATTCGGGTCAGAGTGCAATGACATCTGTTACTTTTCAACAGCATTGGTCTCATTTTTTTGGTTTGAGCTTACGTTTGAATTTGCACAATCATCCCCATAACAAGCCTGAGGTCGTCACCTTGACGCTTTGGCGCGCCCAACTGCCTGCTCAAATGTATCGTCGCTTAAATGTGTGGGCGGCATGGCAAGCAGGGCATGGCATGCCGTTATCCACAGGGGAAACCGCGTGAGTGAACGCGATGTAGATGCTGAATTAGTGACCCGTGTACAGGCGGGTGATAAACAGGCTTTTGACCTGTTGGTGATCAAATATCAACGAAAAATCATGCGCTTACTGTCGCGCATGATTCGTGATCCTGCAGAAATTGAAGACGTGGCCCAAGAGGCGTTCATTAAAGCCTACCGGGCCTTACCGCAATTTCGAGGCGAAAGTGCTTTTTATACCTGGCTTTACCGTATCGCGATTAACACCGCGCGCAACTGGTTGGCATCAAATAAGCGTGCACCAAGCACGCCTTCTGCGTTTGAAAACGAAGAAGGTGAAACTTTTAATGAATCTGACGTACTAACCGATGGTAGTAACCCAGAATCTGAAATGGCGAGCCGGCAAATTGCTGAAACGGTGAACAAAGCGATCAATGATTTGCCTGAAGAGTTGCGAAATGCCATTGTGATGCGTGAGATAGATGGAATGAGCTATGAAGACATTGCTCAAAGTATGAATTGTCCGATTGGTACGGTCCGCTCCCGGATTTTCCGGGCTCGCGAGGCCATTGCAACACGTTTGCGGCCTTTGCTCGGTGACACCGGGGATCGTCGTTGGTAAGGAACGAATATGAAAGATCAGTCTAGCGTTACACACGAGCGTGCCGATATCTCAAAAGAGATTGCCCCGGGCGGGGGTGAAACTGTGCCCTCAGATGCGGCCGCGGTGACGATTTCTGCCTGGATGGATGGTGATGAGCAGACGAGTCTGCCCTCTGAGCTCTTTACTGAGTCAGGGCATGCAACTTGGCAGGTTTATCACTTGATTGGCGATACCTTGCGTACGCCCGAGCTGGCGTTAACCTCTAAAGCTGATTTAAGTCATAGGATCGCACAGGCGCTTGTAACTGAGCCTGCTTTGGCTCAGGTGTCTAAAAATTCAGCTGACAAG
>JBAXLV010000438.1:0-2804 GCA_037134635.1 Alcaligenaceae bacterium | reverse complement strand
TCGCCAGCCAAATGGCTTGAAGACCCAATGCCAGAACTTGCAAAGTTGATGGTGCCAGGTTTGGCTTTGGCGAGTGCAATGAGTTCAGCGACCGAATTCACGGGTAAATTTTTGTTGACAACTAATACGTTGCTGCCTTCGATGACTTGCGACACCGAAGCAAAGCTTTTGAGCGCATCGTAGGGCATCTTGTCCATCAAATGCGGGTTGGTCATTTGCTGACCCGGTGTGGCGTAAAGCAAGGTGTAACCATCGGGCAAGGCGTTGGCTACGATATTGGCGCCTAGTGTGCCGCCCGCGCCCGGCTTGTAGTCGATGATAATGGGTTGACCTAATCTAGCTGCGAGGGGCTCGGCGATGATTCGTGCGTTGTTATCTGCGCCGCCACCTGCAGCAAAGGGCAACACCAAACGGATAGGCTTGTTCGGATAGGGTTGCGGTTGCGCCAAAGCTAGCGCGGGCAAAATTAGGAATAGCGCAGCTAAGTGACACCCGCGGTGCCATGCAAACCAAGGTCCGCCTGATAGGGGCATTGCGAGTCTCCGTTGTTCTAAAGCTTGAAAACAATCAAGTTATTAGTATTTTTAGTTTGAGTAATGATAACGTCAAAGCGCTTGAATGCGCGGAGTTTATCGGGGGATATTTAGGGTAAAAAAAACTCTTACGCAGCAATCTGCATAAGAGTTTTTGGTGCCGATGAACGGAATCGAACTGTCGACCTTCTCATTACGAATGAGCTGCTCTACCAACTGAGCTACATCGGCGTGGTCAAAAATTATATCAGACACAATGGCATAATCTGTTTATCTAAGAATGGCGCACCAAACAGACGCCTCACGGAGACCGACGATGCAACCCTCATTTCATTGCTTTAGCGCCACTGAACGAATCAGCTTCGGAGAGCCAGCCGCCACTGCGGTGCTTAAAGAGCTTGAGCGCACCCAAAGTCAGCGTGTTTTTGTTTTAGGCAGCAAGTCAGTTGCTGCAACGCCCTCTTATCAAGCCATTGTTCAAGCGTTAGGCCCGCGCTGTGTGGGTCAATTTACAAATATCACCGCGCATGTGCCGCAAGCCTGCGTGTTAGAAGGGGCGAGCGCTGCCCGGTTGGCGGGCGCGGATGTGTTGTTGGCGATCGGTGGCGGGTCGGTTATTGATGCGACTAAAGTGATTCTGGTGGCGTTACAAAAAGGGCTCACCACGCACGCCCAGCTGCACGAGGCGGCTGTGTTTGCGGCAACCGACGGCAGCGCGCGGCCAGCGGATGCAGCGCAGTGGCTGCGAATGATTGCCGTGCCCACAACCCTCTCGGCTGCAGAATTCACCTGGTTCGCAGGTTGCTCAGACACCAAGGCGGGGGTCAAAGAGATTTTTGGCTACCCAATGACCGCACCGCGAGCAGTGATTGTTGACCCCTTGGTCACGCTTGATACTCCAATATCTTTGTTTTTATCCAGTGGCGTTAAAGCAGTTGATCACGCCGCCGAGTTCATGTCGATGTTAAATGTCGATCCTTGTGTGGACGCCTTTGGTACGGCAGCCTTGAAACTGCTCTCTGAAGGGCTTCCGCGTGTTCTCGCCAATCCGTTGGATCTCGATGCACGACTCGATTGTCAACGCGGCATGGCGATGTCGATTCGTATTCTTGAATTTGGTGCGCGTGTAGGTGCCAGCCACGCGATCGGCCATGTGTTTGGTGCCCATGCGGGGGTGGGCCACGGCTATACCTCGTGCGTGTTGCTGCCTGCGGTGATGCGCTACAACAAAGTCGTGAACGCCCCTAAACAAAAAATGATTGCGCAGGCGATGGGCTGCGAAGGGATGGAGGCCGCCGATGCAATCGAACAGTTGGTGCGCAACTTGAACTTACCGACTCGTATTCGCGATGTGGGCGTCAAGCGCGAAGACTTTCAGGTGATCGCCGACAAAGTCATGCACGACTTTGGGATTAAAAACAATCCAAGGCCCGTGACGCATACCCGTCAGTTGCTCGAGATTCTAGAGTCTGCGTGGTAGGTTGCGCGGGCTTTGAGGATATTAAAGGCTGAGTGCTGGCAAATCAATCCAACGTCTTTCAGCGTTGCTTCGATAGCAGGCATCAACTAACTGTATCCCTTTTGCGCCGGCTTTTAGGGGCGAGGCAAAGGGAGTGTCGTCAATCACATGCCTTAAAAATGATTCCCAACCCGCACGATACGAGTTTGGATAAGGCGCGACATCAGGCACTTCAAGCCATTGCGCGTCAAAGTTTTCGCTTGTGGGAACGTCAATGCTCCAAACGGGCTTTGGCGTGGCAGCCATGGGTTGAATAAAGCAGCGATATAAGCCACAAGAGGCCGAACCCTGTGTGCCATCAACTTGCAAGGTCAAAATGTCGTCGCGCTTAATACGTGCAGCCCATGAAGCATTGATCTCAACGAGGGCGCCATTGGCGAGCTCAAGTGTGGCGAGTACAACGTCTTCAACATCTACGTCATACGGTTTGCCCTGTTCATCGCGGCGCTTGGCGATGGCTGTCTTCGTGCGACAAGAGACCGATTTCACTTCGCCTAAAAGCGTATCAACGATGTAACGCCAATGCGGAAACATATCCAACACCAAACCACCGCCATCGCGCTTGCGATAGTTCCAGCTTGAGCGTTGCGCGGGATGGATTTCGCCATCAAAGACCCACCAGCCAAAATCGATCTTGGCTTGAATGATGTCACCAAAGAAGCCCGATTCTTTTACTTTTCGCAGCTTGTGCAGGCTGGGTAAAAACAGTTTGTCTTGCACCGTACCATTCTTGAGCTTCAAGCGTTCAGCCA
>JBAXLV010000437.1:0-2807 GCA_037134635.1 Alcaligenaceae bacterium | reverse complement strand
GTTGAAGGGCTCTCCGCCCGAAAACACGACACCGTGTAGTAATCCAACGCGTGTTCGAAGGGTTTGAAGAATTTGATCCCATGACTGAGCACCGCCGCGTTGCTGCAAGTGCGGATTATGGCAATAGTGGCAGGCCCAGGGGCACCCGGCGATAAAGACGACGGCAGCCAACTGGCCTGGCCAATCAACGGTTGAGAAAGGAACGAAACCGCCGATGCTGGGTACGCGTTTAACCTGGCTGAGTTTCGTTAAAAAACAGTCGTTCATTAAATTCCCCCTGCTTGCCTGTATTAAATGAGGTCACGGGACGGTGATAGCCCATCACGCGCGTCCACACTTCGCAGCGCGTACGACGTGCTTGATCGAGAGCGATGATTGGCTTCTGAAAATGCAGCACTTCTGAAAGATTGGTCATATCGATGACTCCTAAACAGTTGGTAAAGCGTTAGGCCGCAGCTTCAAGGCGTTGTTCGAGTTCTAGCGTTTCATCGCATTTTGGACAAAATTCGTGATGGCCTGAAAGATAGCCATGCTTCGGACAAATTGAAAACGTTGGGGTGATGGTGATGTAAGGTAAACGAAAGCCTGCCAAGGCGCGGTGAACTAATTGTTTGCAAGCCTGTGCAGAAGAGATCGCCTCATTCATATACAGGTGGAGGACAGTACCGCCCGTGTAGCGCGACTGTAATGCCTCTTGCATTTCTAGCGCGGCGAATGGATCATCGGTATAGCCGACGGGTAATTGGCTTGAATTTGTGTAATAAGGTTGTTCAGGTGTGCCCGCTTGGCTAATGTCGGGCCAACGCTTCTTGTCTTCGCGTGCGAAACGATAAGTAGTACCTTCGGCAGGGGTTGCCTCAAGGTTGTATAAATGACCGGTCGACTCTTGAAACTCTGTCATTCGATCTCTGACGTGATCAAGCAATGCAAGTGCCAGTGCATGACCAGTCGGCGTCGTAATATCATGCTGATCATGACTGAAGTTTCTGATCATTTCATTGATACCATTCACACCCAAGGTACTGAAGTGGTTGCGCAGGGTTCCGAGATACCGTTTCGTATACGGGTAGAGGCCCTCATCGATATAGTGCTGTACAACAGTACGTTTTTTTTCAAGCACATCGCGCGCCATATCAAGCAAGATATCAAGTTGTAAAAATAACGCTTCCTGATTTTCGGCATGAACATAGCCCAAACGCGCGCAGTTAATCGTCACCACGCCAATGCTGCCTGTTTGTTCAGCTGAGCCAAACAAACCATTACCACGCTTGAGAAGCTCGCGTAGATCAAGTTGTAAGCGACAGCACATTGAGCGCACCATATGAGGTTCAAGGTCTGAATTTAAAAAATTTTGAAAATAAGGTAGACCGTATTTGGCAGTCATCTCAAATAGCAGATCAGTATTCGGGTGATCCCAGTCAAAATCATTGGTGATGTTGTAGGTTGGAATTGGAAAGGTAAAGACGCGCCCCATTGCATCACCTGCCATCATGACTTCGATGTAAGCGCGATTAATCAAGTCCATTTCGACCTGAAGATCGCCGTAGCAAAAGGGCATTTCTTCGCCGCCGATATGCGGTACCTGTTCGCGTAAGTCTGCAGGGCAGACCCAATCGAACGTTAGATTGGTGAAGGGCGTTTGGGTGCCCCAACGACTTGGAACATTCAGGTTATAAATAAGTTCTTGGATGCATTGCCTGACCTGCGTGTAGGTCATCTGGTCTTTGCGTACAAAAGCGGCCATGTAGGTATCAAATGAGCTAAAGGCTTGTGCGCCGGCCCATTCATTTTGTAGCGTGCCTAAAAAGTTCACGATCTGTCCGACGGCTGCGGACATATGCCGTGCGGGTTTGGCCTCGACCTTGCCGGGCACGCCATTAAAGCCTTCAAACAACAATTGTCTTAACGACCAACCGGCGCAGTAGCCTGAGAGCATGTCAAGATCGTGGATATGGAGATCGCCCTCGCGATGGGCGCGGCCAGCCTCAGGGCTGTATACGTGTGAGAGCCAGTAATTTGCGGTGACCTTGCCGGCCACGTTCAAAATCAAACCACCTAGGCTATATCCTTGATTCGCGTTTGCATTCACCCGCCAATCACGTCTGTCCAGATACTCTTCCATCGAGCTTTCAACGTCGACGATTGTTTGTTTGACTAGCGGGGCTTGAATTTGCATCTAACACCTCATCTTGTGTTTGTTGATGCATCCTAGCACTACATATTGTGTTTATTCTGTTATTAAAAATACTTCTTTTGAAACCGTTGATTCACATCAACGATCGAGGTGATCTGCTACGTGTGCTCTTCACGTACTAAAAACCTGAGCAAAAAAAAGGCCTCCACGCTGGAGGCCTCGGTGCGAGGATGACGGCCGCACCCAAAAAATCGTAATGACTAATTTCTAAAGCACGCGAGAAAATTTTGCAGTAGATGTTGCATGACGCAAATGGCGATCAAAGCGCATGGCAACAACACGGGCTAAGAAACGGCCACGCGGTGTGATGTAGATGGATTGATCTGTGAGGTCAACGAGCTCGTCGTGCGCAAGCTTGTGTATCTGAATTAAATCTGGTGCAAAGTAGTCTGCAAAATCAATCTTCCATCTCTCTTCAAACTCAGGGATATCAATCCGCGACTGACAGAGTAAATCTTGAATGGCGGCACGTCGAATTAGATCGTCTTGCGTCATCGTTAGCCCTTTTGCGAGGGGTAGGCTATTTTCATCGAGTGCTTTGTAATAATCCAAAAGCACGCGATGATTCTGAGCATAGGTATCGCCAATTCGACTAATAGCTGAAACACCGAGC
>JBAXLV010000436.1:0-2812 GCA_037134635.1 Alcaligenaceae bacterium | reverse complement strand
CCTGTACGAAGCGCTATCGACACGCTTAAGCAAACACCACGCTCGTACGGCCACAGAGCGATGGCCGTGCAGCCTTGCGCACGACAATTTGCACATCACGACCTAGGCGGTTCAGGCACTCGAGCATTTTAGTTTCACTGATACCGCGAAATTGGCCGCGCAGCATGCCAGATACTTTGGGTTGAGGCATACCTAAGATGCTAGCCGCCTCAGTTTGAGTGAGGTGACGGTACTTAATGATCTCAGCAATCTTTGTAGCCAAGCGAGCCTTGACGAGCATGTCATCCGCGTTGACGGAGCCTAGATCTTTATAGACATTGCCACTGCCTGTTTGTACTTTAGTCACGAGTTTGACTCCTTATGATGTTCTTCTGCGGTTTTCAATCGGGCGTTAATTAAGCTTATGTCAGGCATCGGGGTTTCTGCGCCCCTTTTGGATTTCTTCTGAAATACATGTAAGACATAGACCGCCGCGTCGAATTTCACGGTGTACACCGCGCGAAAGGTATCCCCTCGCTGATCGGCAACAACCTCAAGAACACCTGCACCGCCAAACCCTCGTAGCGGCTTGGTTTGAGGATGCTTTTTGCCCTCTTGAGCTAAATGCAACGCGTAACCAAATACATCACCAAGCGAATCCGAGAGTGCTTTCAAATCTTTGAGGGAAGAGCCAATCCAATGCAAAGGCTTAAGTTGATCATTCATTTAAATGATCATACCCATTTGGGTATAGTATATCAAAGACTTTTACTTTTGTTACATGGCTATCATTTTGAAATGATTCTGTGCATTGCTTAATGGCGCGTAAACAGCGCCCCAATCAACGCAGCGGCTTCATCGTTGCCGGTTGGTGCGACTGGCGTGTAAAGGCCTTGAGTGAGCAGCTGAGATAGTTCTTGCTCAAACGCACCCGCCCTGAGTGCGTCAGTTGTGATCTGGGCGCAATGCGCCTTGCTTTGTAACCACGTAACAAGCGCTTCAGTTTCTGGCCACTCGTTTCTTGCGGTAAACAATACCGGTACACCCGCTGCCGCGGCTTCGGCAAACATGCCATAGCCCGGCTTAGTGATGATCACATCCACCGAGGCCACCAAGTCAGCATACGACAGGCCTGTAGCTTCAACGGATAGTGCGTTGGGGTGGGTGTTGGCGCTAGAAGGTGAAACAAGATAGCAAAGCGGACGACCTTGGTGTTGGGTTGGCCAGTGTTTAAGTGATAACTCAAACGGGATGCCGCCCATACCTACGAGTATTAGCCAGGGGTTGTTTAGATTTTTGTGTTGTAGAACGGTGCTCATTAGAGTTTGCTTTTGCGCGACACCTGGCGCGCAGCAGGGGCCGATGGTGCGTTGATTATTCAGCCTAGGCATATCCATACTTGGTGCAGGCTGCAAAAAATAGCGCGCAGATTGATACGCCGTGTACATGGTGTCGATGATTGCTTGCGGTTTCTCTAACCCGACATAGTGCGACAAAATATCAGCCCAGTTCAACGAGCAAAGCGCGACGGATGGGATGCCAGCGATCTGCGCTGCAGCAATTGGCAGATACGGTACATCAGCAAGTACAACGTCCACTTGAGAATCAATAAATTGCTGTGCCAGCGCATTGACCTTGTCGTCCCAGTCTTGATGCAAGCCCTGATACCGCGCCAAGCTTGCTTCGGTATCGACGCTAAACGCATGATTCATCACCATCCCAAAATCATCAGTCGCGTACTGCACATTATCTAAATGATGAATACGACTTTGAAGCTGCGCCTCTGGTAAGGCCGCGCGAATTGTGATCTTTAATTGCGGGATGAGCGCGTTGAGGCGATTCACGACTGGGGCAACTTGCGACAGGTGTCCGAAGCCGTGGGATGAGATGGCGACTAAAAGGTGGTGGGAGCGAGGCATATATTTAAATTTGTAGTTTATAAGTTACAATTTTTTATGTCATTAAACCAAAAGAACACAATATCAACACCGCAAAAAGATATTGGACTGACTGGAAAAAGAGGCAATCATGACTAAAAAAATTGAAGCTGCAGTCTCGCACTATCAACGTGAAATAGAAGAACTACGAGCCGATCGAGATTTAGCTGCGGCTTATCTTAAGTTGGCGTTGCAATCTTTAGATGACCCAAATGATCGCGCAGCTGGCTTACTTGCCTTACGAAGTGTCGCCGAAGCATACGGCGGCTTAGCACTCATCGCTCAGCAAGCGGGAATAAGTCGCGAGGCGCTATATCGAGCACTCTCAGCAAAAGGTAACCCTACGTTGAGAACGATCTTGGCAGTGTTGAAAGCGGTCGGGATGAAACTTTCAGTAGAGCTTGATCCGGAGTCTGTCGTACCAGCTTAAGGTAATGATGGCTGAATAGACAGCAGCAAAAAATTGTGAGATAGTTCTACTAACAACACCCTCCAAGCCTCTTAACAATGCTCACCCCGGAGGGTTTTTTATTGCTCGTTAAATAGCGAAAGGCTAAGTAGCAAGGCGAATCACCCGTACTGCTTCCCAAGCCACTTACGATACTCGCCGCTTTTCACACCCTGCACCCACTCGGTGTTATCCAGATACCACTGCACGGTCTTTTCGATACCTGATTCAAACGTCTCTTGCGGCGTCCAGTTGAGTTCGCGTGCGATTTTGGTAGCGTCGATGGCGTAGCGGCGGTCGTGGCCGGGGCGGTCTTTGACGTAGGTGATTTGTTCGACATAGGCTTTGCCGTCTGCGCGCGGGCGTAGCGCATCCAGGCGGGCACAAATCGTTTTGACAACATCAATATTTGCCATTTCGTTTGCGCCGCCAATGTTGTAGGTTTCGC
>JBAXLV010000435.1:0-2813 GCA_037134635.1 Alcaligenaceae bacterium | reverse complement strand
GGGGCGCGTCAGTCTACTGGGTGATGCTTGTCATTCAATGTTGCCGATGCTTGCACAGGGAGCTGGCATGTCTCTGGAAGATGGCTTTGTACTGGCTCGTGCGCTTGAGGCTGCCGGCGATGATATTGAGCAGGGTCTGAAACGCTATCAAGCGGCGCGAATCGAACGTACGACAAAGGTGGTGTTGGGCTCGGCCGAAAATGGTAAGCGGTTTCAAAGCCGTACCTTGGCAGATGCCGCCTCTGCCGAAGAGTACGTCAACCGAGAATGGACGCCTGAAAAGGTGCGCGCGCGCTACCAATGGTTGTATGAATATGATGTCACTGCCGTACCAGTATAAAAACTAAAGTCTTCTGAAAAGGATTGTTGATATGACGCCCCGTTTTTATTATTCGCCACGCTCTTGCGCCTTGGCAAGCCACATTGTTCTTGCACATATCGGCGCCGACTTTGAGGCGATCAAGCTTGATTTTCAGGCGAATCAACAACGATCACCTGAATATCTCGCAATCAATGCCAAGGGCCGTGTGCCGGCCTTGGTGACCGAGCGTGGTGTGATCACCGAGACGCCTGCAATATTGTTGTATCTGGCTCAGACATATCCCCAAAGCGGCTTGGCTCCGCTAGATGATCCGTTTGAACTCGCGCATCTGCAGTCGGTGAATAGTTGGTTCTGTTCAACAGTGCATGTGGCGCATGCCCACGGCACACGCGGCCCACGGTGGGCGGATGATGTCGCGGCACAGCAGTCCATGAAAGCCAAGGTCGCACAAAATATGATCGACTGTTTTAATTTGATCGAAAGCGAGGTACTTCGCGGCCCCTGGGTGATGGGGCAGAACTTCAGTGTGGCCGATCCTTATTTATTCATCCTTACGATCTGGCTCGCACCAAATGGAGTCGATGTGGCACAGTTTCCGCGCGTAGCAGATCACTACAAACGCATGCTGGCGTTGCCTGCGGTGCAAAAGATTGCGCCCTTGCACAACCTTTAATTTACAAACGCTTGCTAGGGCGCGGGTACTTGGCATGAACGAGTTGGTAGACGATTTGATTCGCAAAGGTATGGCAGCGTAAATCATCTAATTTTTAAAACATGACCGGAGACAAAACGTGAATTTATTTAATCTCGAGGGGCAAGTTGCCGTGATTACCGGCTCGTCGCGCGGCATCGGGAAAGCGATTGCCGAGCGCATGGCCGAGCACGGGGCTAAAGTGGTGATTTCGTCGCGTAAAGCGCCCGCATGCCAAGAGGTGACCGACGCCATCAATCAGCGCCATGGCGCAAACACTGCGATTTCTGTGCCTGCCAATATTTCGTCAAAGACGGAGCTTGAAAATTTGGTGACCGTCGCCAAGCGCGCGTTTGGCAAGGTCGATATCTTGGTATGTAACGCGGCCAGTAATCCCTATTACGGCCCGCAAGCCAATATTGCAGATGATCAGTTTCGCAAAATCCTCGATAACAATATCGTCGCGAATCACTGGTTGATTAGTTACGTTGTCCCAGAGATGATCGCCCGACGTGCCGGTTCAATCATCATCGTATCTTCGATCGGTGGCCTAAAAGGTTCGTCGGTGATTGGGGCCTACGGCATCAGTAAGGCGGCCGACATGCAACTCGCGCGCAATCTTGCAGTCGAATATGGGCCGCATAATATTCGCGTCAATTGCATTGCTCCCGGTTTAGTGAAAACCGACTTTGCACGCGCGTTGTGGGAAGATGAAGCGAATCTAGCCAAGCGCGTCTCGACCACACCGCTACGTCGCATCGGTGAACCTGATGAAATTGCCGGCGCGGCTGTCTTTCTAGCCTCGCAGGCAGGTTCGTTTATTACGGGTCAAAGTTTGGTGATTGACGGCGGTGTGACGATTAGCTGAAGCGTTCAAACTAGTCGGCGCGTATGTTGTTGCTTTGAACCAGTGCGCGCCACTGTTTGATTTCGCCTTGCAAGAAGGTCGTGAACTGCTCGGGGGTATTGCCCACGGGCTCAATGCCCATTGACTCCATGCGCGCTTTGACGGTTGGGTCTTTAGCGGCTTCGTGAATCGCCTTGGCGAGTCGCTCAATGGCGTGAACGGGCGTGCCTTTGGCGACAAAGAAACCATTCCATTCCACCACTTGAAACCCAGGGTAGCCCAGTTCTTCGAAAGTGGGGACGTCTGGAAGCGCCTCCATTTTTGTTGCGCCGGTTGTGCCCAGCGGTCGAATTTTTCCTGATTTCAAGTGCGGTAATGCGGTAATGGGATTTGAAAAATATCCCGCGAGTCGGCCCGCTAAGACGTCGGCAATCGCTTGAGCACCCCCTTTGTAGGGCACATGTACCCATTGAATGCCCGCGTCGCGTTGAAGCATCTCTGCGGCTAAATGGGCAGCGCCTCCAGCACCATATGAACCGTAGTCCAATTTATTGGGATTCGCTTTTGCAAAATCCACGAGTTCTTTAACCGTTTTGAAAGGGCTTGAGGCGGGCACCACCAAAATAAGCGGCATATTGATTGCCTGCGATACCGGGATCATGTCTTTGATGGGATCAAAAGGCAACTGACGCATCACGGCGTTCACGGCATACGCAAACGAGTCATAAAAGACGGTGTACCCATCGGCCGGTGATTGCAAAACCGCCATGGCACCAACGACGCCACTGGCCCCTGGTTTATTTTCAATGACGATCGGTTGACCCAGGATGGTAGACATCGGCTGCGCCAACATGCGTGCATTGGTGTCGGAGCCTCCACCTGGGGTGTAGGGCACGACAACGCGAATAGGTTTGTCTGGGTAGTTAGCTTGTGCTTGCACGGCGCTGCTCAAG
>JBAXLV010000434.1:0-2821 GCA_037134635.1 Alcaligenaceae bacterium | reverse complement strand
CCTGACGAAGTTAGGCTCGCCTTCGTCTTATATTAGTCGTTATTTGAATTCAACGCCGAAGGAAGATTCTAAATTTTATTTTAAAACCCCACAACACATGATTAAATGATCGATAAGCTCGGTGCAACAGACACGATCCATTGAAAAAAAAGCGAATAATAAAAAATGCAAAAACTTAGAAGCTGGATGATCGCAACGATTTTCTCACTTGCGACCTTGGGAGTTGGCCCTGTACACGCAGATGATTATCCTACCCGCTCGATCAAAGTAATCGTGGCCTATGCAGTGGGCAGTGGTGCCGACACCATTGCCCGTATTTTAGGTGAACAGCTCGCTATTAATTTGAACACTCCCGTCGTCATTGAGAACATCGCCGGGGCGGGTGGCGCCAAGGGGACAGTCGCAGCGGCACGAGCAGCTTCTGATGGACACACACTGCTTCTAGCGCCCACCACCCTAACGGTAAGTGCACACATGGAGGCCAAACCTCAGTACGATCCGATCAAGGACTTTGCGCCAATCATGCGCGTGGCGATCTTACCGCTCGTACTCGTCGTCTGTCCCCAGATGCCCTTTCAAACGCTTGGCGAACTCATCCGTGAAGCAAAAAAGAATCCAGGAAAATTAAACTACGCAACGTCTGGAAAAGGGACTGGCAGTCATCTTGAAGTTGAATTATTCGCAAGACAAATGGGAATCGAAGTCACCGAAGTCCCTTACAAAACTGGCTCGCAAGCGCTAACAGATGTGATCAGTGGGCAAGTGTCTTTTTATCTGCCTGTCATACCCGCCGCAGGCCAACAGATTCTTGCTGGACGCATGAACGCCTTAGCGATCGGAACCCGTCAGCGCTCAACTGAATTTCCAAACATACCGACGTTTGCCGAAGCACTGAACATCCCCGATTATGAAGCCTCTGTCTGGTACGGCTTGTTAGCCCCTGCCGGAACAAGCAATCAAATCATTCAAAAATTGGCGGCTGAGCTAAGCAAAATTCTTGAAATGCAAAAAATCAAAGACAAGATTGCTGGAACGGGGTCGGAAGTGTCACCGCTTAATGCAAAGGAATTTAGTGCGTTCATTCAAGCTGAAAGCAAAAAATGGGGCGACCTCGTCAAAACACTAGGACTATGATTGAACTACGATAGTAACGTTTTGTTTAATCCCAACCGCTAATAGGTTTCTCCTCATGTCTACACGTTTCTTCATCAAAGCGCTCTGTCTTTCAACGCTCATTCTGAGCGGTTGCTCAGATAACAAGTCAGCCAGTGGGATCAAGGTAGCCGTATCGCCGACATCACCGCCTATGCTTTTGGAAGAAAACAAAAAAATACAGGGTGTCGATTTAGATATTTTTGAAGGCTACTGTAAGGCACGTGGTTGTACATTGAAGATCACTCCTTATGACTGGCAAGGAATGTTAGGTGCCGTGTCCAGTAAACAAGCCGAGGTCGCATTTTCAGGGATATCGATTACCGAAAAACGCAAAGAAGCAATGGATTTTTCACAACCGTACTATGACAATGCATGGCACTTGGTCAGTTTAAAAAATCGAAACATAAAAATAAACGATCTGTCTGAACTCAAAAAATACTCAATTGGCTATCCGCGTGGCATGGCCTATAGCGACTTGATCAAAAACGAACTTGAGCCTAAAGGGTACTACTCTTTAAGCCAAGCCAAGCTCTACCCGTCTTATAGCGAAGCGGTCACTGATCTACAAAACGGAAATCTAGACTTAGCCTTTATCGAAGAGCCCGTATTTGCCAATTATCTGTACAAGCTCAAACTACCCGTTGAGAGCGCGTATGTTTTTACTGGCTTTGACAAGTTGGGCTTCGCTTTTGCCAAAGGCTCTCCTCGACGTGACGATTTTGACAAGTATCTAAAAGAGATCGGTCCGGACAAGATTAAGGCGATTGTCGATCAATGGCTAAAGTAGATCTGAATACCCACCAGAGATGAGTTTTTTAAACATTCTCGAACAGTTGGCTTTTGGATTAGGGCATACGCTTCTTGTCACTTTTGTATGCAGCGTGACAGCCTTAGTGGCCGGCTTTGCCATCGCCTGCGCCCGACAACTTGGTGGGCGACGCACCGCCTCGACGCTTGATATTTTTACTTACGTGTTTCGCGGCATTCCAGTTTTAGTCATGTTGTTTATGGTCTATTTTGGCCTTCCGAGTGTTGGGCTGAGAGTCAGCCCACTCGTGGCCATGGCTTTAAGTTTGGGGCTCATCTCAGCCGCCTATCTCTCTGAGGTTTTTCGAGGTGCGCTACAAGCCGTAGCAGCCTCTGAAATTTTGGCGGCTCAAGCTAGCGGAATGACGCGTCTTCAAATCTTTCTATACATCGAAGCGCCACAAATGCTGCGTTTTGCCGTGCCCGGAATGATCAACGAATTCACGTCGATTCTAAAATATTCTCCATTTGCTTATACAGTGGGTATCCCAGAAATGACTAAGCAGGCCATGAATCTAACAGCAACGACGCTGCAAGGTATCGAAGTCTATTTGGCAGTTGGGATTCTCTACTTCTTGATTTACTGGATCTTAATCAGATGCGTACGGCTCATTGAAAAGTATTACCGGGTTCCAGGCATAGGGGTTGCATAACATGGCATTAATTGAAATTCGCAATCTGGTAAAAATATTTGATGGCCATACGGTATTAGCCGGTATTGATCTTGATGTTCTAAAAGGCGATTTAAAAGTTGTGATGGGCCCCTCGGGGTGTGGAAAATCAACGCTACTACGCTGTTTAAATCGCTTGGTTGAACCTACGTCTGGCACAATTCATTTCCGTGGTGAAAACATCACCG